>JBFJYB010000055.1:0-10480 GCA_041622835.1 Acidimicrobiales bacterium
CGGCCACTCCGTGCGTCAACGACGACACGGTCATGGTCGCGGTCCGCGAGATCGGGCGGAACATCGTGACCGGCGCTCCCGTCGAGGAGGACATCTCGGTCCACATCTGGACCTTCGGGCCCGACGGCAAGGTGGTGGCCTTCCGCCACGTCGTCGACATCGCCCACCACGAAGCGGCCGCTCAGGCCGTGACCACGACGAGCACGACCTGAGGAGCCACCGGTGACCGCGACGTGGTGGGGCTCGATCGCCCCGGCGGCGTGGAGCTTCATGCTGGCGGCCCGGGCCCGGGGACTGGGCACCGCCTGGACCAGCCTGCACCTGTTCTTCGAGGAGGAGGCGGCCGAGCTGCTCGGCATCCCCTACGACGAGGTCATGCAGGCTGCGCTGATCCCGGTCGCTCACACCATCGGCACCGACTTCAGGCCCGGCGCCCGCAACCCGCTCGACTCCTTCGTCGCATGGGACCGCTGGTGAGCCGGTGACCACGCTCGTGCGGCTGGGCCCCCGGCCCGTCCGGCTGCCCGAGCTCTACCTGACGCTTCCGGCGCGAGCCGACCGTGCAGTAGCGTCGCAACCGGTGACCGAGCCGCGCGCGTGGGACCGGGCGATGGTGGAGCGCATCCGGGCGGGTGACGACACCGCCCTCGGCGCGGTCTACGACCGGTACGGTGCGGCGGTGAACGGGATCGCCGTCCAGCTGCTCGGCGCCGACCAGGCCCGAGACGTCACCCAGGACGTCTTCGTGCACCTGTGGCGGCATCCCGAGCGCTACGACGCCGACCGCGGCGGGTTGCGCGGCTTCCTGTCGGTGGTCGCCCGCCGCCGGGCGATCGACGCCATCCGGAGTGGACAGCGGCGTCAGGCCCGTGAGCAGCGGTCGAGGACGGCGAGACCGTCCGTCGAACGGGCCGTCGAGGACGTGGCGCTGGCCGGGGTCTGCGCCGACCGCGTCCGGGCCGCGATCGAGCGGCTTCCTGCCGAGCAACGCGAGGCCATCCTGCTCGCCTACTTCAACGGGCTGACGTTCCGCGACGTGGCCCGGGTGACCGGCACCGCGGAGGGGACGGCGAAGTCCCGCCTCCGGCTCGCGCTGGGTCGGCTGGCCAAGGAGCTGGCCGACCAACGCGACCTCGTCGAGGACATGGCATGGGCCTGACACCGTACGACGTCGACGAGCTGCTCGGAGCCTGGGCCCTCGACGCCCTCGACCCCGACGAAGCCGCCATGGTCGACGCCGCACTCGCCGCGGACCCCGCGCTCCGCCGCCAGGCCTCGGTGCTCCGGGCGGTGGTCACGGCGCTGGGCGACGAGCTGGCGGTCGTGCCGACCGACGACCTCCGCGACGTGATGCTGGCCCGTGCCGGGTCGATGGCGCGCCCGACGGACCCGGCCACCGATCCCGTGACCGTGTTCGCCAACCAGGTCGACGCGATGACCGAGCTCGTGGGTCGCCTCGACGACGACGGCTGGCACCAGCCGGCGCATCCCTACGACTGGACGGTGCACGGGCTGATCGCCCACCTCCTCGTGATCGAGAGGTACATGGCCGGACAGCTCGACCTCGCCGAGCGGTTCCACGGCGGGCCGCAGGGCCACCTCGCGATGGGTGCCGACGAGATCGCCGCCGAGCTGTCCCGCCCGGGACCCGAGACCGCGGCCGCGTGGCACACCGCCGCGACCGCCACCGTCGACGCCCTACGAGACGGCACCGGCCCCGGGCTCGACGACGCCGTCGAGCTCCACGGCTGGCCGTTCTCGGTCGAGACCCTGCTGATCGCCCGGGCCTTCGAGGTGTGGACCCACGCCGACGACATCCGGCGCGCCACGGGCCGGGACCTGGCGGCACCGGTGTCGGCCGACCTCCGGACGATGTCACGGTTCTCGGTCACGACCCTGCCGCTGGTCTGGCCGCTGGTGGCGCCCGACTCGGCCTTCACCGGGGCTCGGGTCGTCTTGACCGGCGCCGGCGGGGGCACCTTCGACATCGGCGATCCGGCCCAGCGCGACGCGGTGGTCGTCACCGACGTGGTCGACTACTGCCGGCTGGCGGCCCGGCGCATCGCCACCGCCGATCTCGACGTGGTGATCGAGGGCGACCGGGAGACCGCCGAGCGCCTGCTCGCCGCGGCCCAGGTGTTCGCGGTCTGAGCCCCCCTCGCGGCCTCAGCCCGGCCGGTGGCGGTACACGTCGACCGGCTCGGCGGGGAGCGGCTCGTTCCCGAGGATCAGGTCGGCGGCCCGCTCGGCCAGCATCATCACCGGCGCATAGATGTTGCCGGTCGTGATGGTCGGCATCACCGACGCGTCGACCACCCGCAGGCCGTCGACGCCGTGCACCCGCATCGTGTCGGGATGAACCACGGCCAGGTCGTCGGTCCCCATCTTGGCGGTGCACGACGGGTGGAGGGCGGTCTCGGCGTCGCTGGCGACCCAGTCGAGGATCTGGTCGTCGGTATCGACACCGGGGCCCGGCGACAGCTCGCCGCCGTCGAACCCGCGCAGGGCCGGTTGCGACAGGATGTGCCTCGTGATCCGGATCGCCTCGACCCACTCGCGTCGGTCCTGGTCGGTGGAGAGGTAGTTGAAGCGCAACGCCGGCTTGGCCCGAGGGTCGGTCGACGTGATCTTCACCGAGCCCCGGGCGTCGGAGTACATGGGCCCGACGTGGACCTGGTAGCCGTGGCCACCGGCCGGCACCGTGCCGTCGTAGCGGATGGCGATCGGGAGGAAGTGGAACATCAGGTTCGGCCAGTCGACGTCGTCGTTGCTGCGGACGAAGCCGCCGGCCTCGAAGTGGTTGCTGGTGGCCGGGCCACGGCGGAACAGCCACTGGAGCCCGATCCACGGCCGCCGCCACCACGCCAGGTGGGGTTGGATCGACACCGGCTGGCGGCAGGCGTGTTGCACGTAGACCTCCAGGTGGTCCTGGAGGTTCTCGCCGACGCCGGGTAGGTCGGCGACGACGTCGATGCCGAGCGGACCCAGCTCGGACGCGGCGCCGACGCCCGACAGCTGTAGGAGCTGCGGGGAGTTGATGGCGCCGCCGCAGCAGATGACCTCGGCGGCGCGGGCCTGCTCGGTGCGGCCCCGGCGGGTGTACTCGACGCCGACCGCCCGGCTCCCCTCGAACAGGATCCGGGTCGTGAGGGTGCGGGTGCGCACGGTCAGGTTGGGACGGCTCGTCACCGGGTGGAGGTAGGCGACGGCGGCGCTGATCCGGCGACCGAGGTAGCGGTTGCAGTCGAAGGCGGCGAAGCCCTCCTGGCGGTAGCCGTTGACGTCGGTGGTGCGCGGGTAGCCGGCCTCGACCGCGGCGTCGAGGAAGGCGCCGAACAGCGGGTTCTCGGCCGGGCCCCGCTCGAGGATCAGCGGCCCCCGGCCGCCGCGGTACTCGTCGGCGCCGGCCAGGCACGTCTCCATCCGCTTGAAGTACGGCAGGCAGTGGGCGTAGTCCCAGGAGTCCATGCCCGGCTGTTGCGCCCAGCGCTCGTAGTCCATCGGGTTGCCCCGCTGGAAGATCATCCCGTTGATGGAGCTGGAGCCTCCCAGGACCTTGCCCCGGGCGTGGTAGACCCGGCGCCCACCCATGTGGGGCTCCGGCTCCGACTCGTACTTCCAGTCGTAGAAGCGGTTGCCGATCGGGATGGTCAGGGCAGCCGGCATGTGGATGAAGACGTCCCACTTGTAGTCGGGCCGCCCCGCCTCGAGCACCAGCACCTGGTTGGACGAATCCGCGCTCAGCCGGTTCGCCAGCGCGCACCCGGCCGACCCGCCGCCCACGACGATGAAGTCGTAGGTGTCGCTCACCGCGGCCCGCTCAGACGTGGGGGTTCACGGGTCACACCCAGGGGGAGTTCGAGTTGCGGTCGCCGAAGGTGGCGCCGGTGGCGTAGCGGTCGAAGCCGAACGGCTTCAGCTCGTCGGGCTTGGTGCCGTGCACCAGCATCTGGGCGGTCAGCTTGCCCACGCCGATCATCTTGAAGCCGTGGTTCGAGTCGGCGATCATCCACGCGTTGTCGGCCACGTGGTCGAAGATCGGCACGTTGTCGGGCGTGAAGGCGCCGATGCCACCGTTGCGGCGGTCCTTGAACCAGGGCCGGATGCCCTCGAAGCGCTTCATGAGCATGCCGAGGGTCGCGCAGTAGTAGTCGGCGAACCAGTCGTCGGCCTGGTAGGCGTCGTTGAGGTGCCCGTAGGGCTCGACGGACGCCTCGGCGCCGAGCTTCACGGGGATGGTGCCGCCCTGGAGGCCCGGCGCTCCGACCCGCTCGGCCGCGTAGCGGGTGTAGGTGTACACGTGGTCCTGCAGCAGAGCTCCGTCCTCGCCGTGGACCGGCGTGTTCATCAGCTCGACGTGCAGCACCGGCGCGTCCCGGCCGTCGGCGGTGCGGTAGTCGACGCCCTCGGGTAGGAACACCTCGCCCTCGAGCAGCCGCCAGTACGTCCACATGTCGGCGCCGGGCTCGACGTGGCCGTCGGGGTACACGACGTCGAGGGTGGCCGGGCCGCCCAGCCACTCCCAGTGGGTCGGGGTCCACGCCCCGGCGCCCACCACCACCTGCTCGCACTCGATCCGGCCGTGATCGGTCTCGACCGCGGTGACCGCGCCGGCGGTGACGTCGTACCCGGTGACCTCGACGCCGTAGACCCGCTGGACGCCCCACTGGCGACACTTCTGGTCGAGCCCCCACACCGCCAGGTGGGTCCCGGCGTAGCCCGAGCGGTGCTCGTGGAGCACGACGTCGCAGCTCTCGGTCTTGAAGTCGGGCCAGATCGACGTGAGGAACCGGTGGGCGTCGGCGTCGGTGTAGAGGTCCGACGGATAGCCGGCGGCCGCCTGCGAGGCCTGCATCCGCACGTAGTCGTCGGCCTGGTTCGCCTCGCCGACCGACACGTAGCCGACCTGCTGGAAGCCGAGGTTGACCGGGTCGGACTCCCACACCTCGACACTGGCCCGCACGATGGCGTGCAGCGCGCTGGTCATGTACAGGTTGCGCACGCACCCGCAGGCCAACCCGGTGGCGCCCGCCCCGGGGCCCTGCTTGTCGACCAGCACGACGTCGCGGCCGCGACCCTTGCCGGTCCGCTCGAGGAGCATGGCGAGGTGGTAGGCGCTCGACAGCCCGTGCACGCCGGCACCGACCACGACGTACCGCGCGCTCGGGGGCAGCGGGTCGGGGTCGGTGACCGGGATCACGGCGGGGTTGGCGAGCCGGCCGTCGACGCTGGGCGGCAGGGGCCGGTTCAGGAACGGGTACCACTGGTTGTGCTCGCTCGGGTTCGGAGTCTTCATGGCGGCCTCTCTCGCGTCGGTCCCGTCCGGTCGGTCCCGCGCCGTCAATCCCGTAGGGCGTCGGAGCGGGTGCGCCGCTCCTCGGCCCGTTCGTGGGCCGGAAGCGCCCGGCCGAACAGCTGGTAGGTGCGCTCGAGCCGGCCGATCACACCCGGCTCGGCCGTGTAGGCGAAGATCGCCGCGTGCCGGGGCGGCGAGTCGGCCGCGACACGGGTGACCCGGTGCAGCGAGTAGCGGCCGCGGAAGACCTGGAGGTCGCCGGGCCGCAGGTCGAGCGAGACGACCGGCCCGCGGTCGCCTTCGAGCACGGCCTGCACGGTGTCGTAGTTCTCGTCGGTGGCCGAGCGGATGTTGGGGACGTACTCGAACAACCCGCCCGCCGACGCCTCGTCGAGGAGGAGGGTCACCGCGAAGTCGTTGGTGTCGAAGTGCCAGGTGAACTGCTGGCCGGGATCGAGGACGTTCACGGTCAGGCAGGCCAGCGGGTCGGCGAAGCAGTGCAGCTCCGGGATGTCGAGGCAGTCGGCCAGGAAGCGGCGAAGTTGCGGCGACCGGTACAGCATCTCGGTCTCGGTGCCGGGCGGCCAGGCGTCGGCCGGCACGAACCCGCTCGACCGCTCGATGAAGGTGTTGACCGGATGACGGGTCGGTAGCGCGTCGTCGCTCTCGCTGAAGTACGGGTTCATGGCGGTGGTCGAGTAGTGCGTGGCTGGCCGCAGCGACCGGGCTTCGACCGCCAGTCGCTCGATGGCTTCGGGTCGCAGGAACCCGGCCATCACCGCACAGCCGGTGCGGTCGAGGCCGCGTCTCGCGGTCGCCACCGCCTCGGCCCACCTGGCGTCGTCCGGCTCGTCCACCGGGTACCGGGTCAGATCGACGATGGCATCCAGGCTCATCGGCTCAACTCTCCCACGGTGGCCTCCAGTCTCCCGGCAGGCGCATCGAGAGGCCGCTGTCGTCCTCGATGCGCTTCGCCACGGTCATCTCGCCGGCGTCGGTCCCGTAGCGGTGACCGGCGTCGGCGAACACGGCGCGAGCTGCCTCGGTCATGGGCAGCGGGGCCGCGACCTCCTCCTCGAGCTCGGCGAGCAGCCCGAGATCCTTCAGGCACAGGTCGAGCGGGAACGACGGGTCGTAGTGACCGGCGAAGATCGACGGCGCGTCGTGGCCGGCGACGAACGAGTCGGCCACGCTGGACCGGATGGCGTGCCACAGGGTGGCCAGCTCGACGCCGTGGGTCATGCCCAGCGCGAAGCCCTCGCCGATGGCGGCGGCGTGCACGAACCAGAGCTGGTTGGTCACCAGCTTGACCACGTTGCCGGTGCCGAGGCCGCCGCAGCGGATGACCAGCCCGAGGTTCTCCAGGATCGGCGTCGCCCGGGCGACGGCGTCGTCGGTGCCGCCGAGGAACAGCGTGAGGGCCGCCTGCCGTGCGCCGTCGACCGCACCGGTGACCGGGCTGTCGACGACCCCGACCCCCGACGGGGCCTCCGCCGCCAGCTCACGCACCAGCTCGACCCGGTTCGTCGTGAGGTCGATCCACAGGCTGCCGGGTCGCAGGGCGGCGAGGGCGCCGGCGTCCCGCATCACCGCCTCGACGTGGTGGGGATGCGGCAACGAGGTGAGCAGCACGTCGGCCGCCGCCGCACAGGCCGCCGCGCTGTCGGCCGGCGCAGCACCGGCCTCGGTGGCTCTCGCCAGTGCAGCCGGGTCGACGTCGAAGGCGGTCACCCGGTGCCCGGCCGCCACCAGGTTGGCGCACATGGGTCCCCCCATGCTGCCCAGGCCCACGAAGCCGAGCCGGCTCGGCTCCGGGGTCACCGCAGGCTCCGGTGCAGTAGGTGTATGTGGGCCGGGCCGACCTCGCAGCAGCCTCCGACGATGGTGGCGCCGGCGTCGATCCACGTCTTGACGTGGACGGCGTACTGCTCGGGTCCGAGGTCGGTGCGGGCCGGAGGGGGCACGTCGCCCTCGTGCATGTTCCAGTCGGTCGGGATGGGCGTGAAGGCGTTGGCGTAGGCCCCGACCGGCCGGTCGGTGGCGGCCGCGAGGTGGGGGAGCGCGGCGTCGGTGGTCTCGGGGTCGGTGCAGTTCAACAGGAAGGCCTGGGCCGGGACGGCGGCGACGGCCTCGGCGAAGGACTCCCCGCTCAGCAGGGTGTCGGGGCCGCCGTTCTCGAGGGTCCACGCCACCCAGACCGGCCGGCCGGTGGTGCCGGCGGCATCGTGCGCGGCCCGGGCCTCGTCGAGCGTCGACATGGTCTCGCAGACGAGCAGGTCGACGTGGGGTGCCAGCAGCTCGGCCATCTGCCGGTACTCGGGCAGGAGCACCTCGTAGGGCGCGACCAGGTCGGGTCGGTAGCTGCCGCGGGTGGGGCCGAGCGAGCCCGCGATGCGCACCTCCCGCCCGCTGGCGTCGCGCGCCTGCTGGGCCAGCCGGCACGCCAGGAGGTTGAGCTCGGCGAACCGCTCCGGGATCCCGAACAGCCCCATGCGATGGGGGCTCGACGCGTAGGTGTTGGTGGTGATCACGTCGGCGCCGGCGGCGATGTACTCCTCGTGCAGCTCGCGGATCACCTCGGGGTGCTCGATGAGGGCACCGGCCCCCCACATCTCGGGCGGGCCGGCGGCGCCCCGGCGCACCAGCTCCTGGCCCATGCTCCCGTCGAGGATCGTGATCTCGTCCATGCCTACCGGTCCTCGTACTCGAAGGTGGCCAGGCTGGGGTCGATGCGGTGGTAGTCGCTGGCTTCGGCCACGAAGATGGCCTCGGTCGTGACCAGCCCGGTCGGCGGGTCGAGGGTGCCGGCTGCGATCGTGAGCGACCGGGGGGTCTCCGCCGCCCGCCAGAACAGCGTCGATCCGCACGTGCCGCAGAACCCGTACTCGACGGTGTCGGTGCGCGGATACCAGCGCAGCGTCTCCTGGCTCTCGAAGTGAACCGACCCGGTCGCGGCCTCGGTCGCGGCCATGAAGTGCCCGGTGATGCGCCGGCAGGGTCCGCAGTGGCAGTCGACGACCGGGCGCAGGGGGCCGTCGACCCGGTAGCGCACGCCGCCGCACTCGCACCGGCCGGTGGCCGCGGGGGTGGTGCTCACCGGGCAACCGCCGGGGGGTTGGGGTTCACGCCGGTGCCGTAGCGGTCGTCGGCGTCGGCGGGGTCGCCGGCCGGGATGCGGTCCGCGCCGACGAAGCGGTCGGCCACCATGTTGTGGAACCGGTGCAGGGGCTCCTCGAACCGAGGTGACAGCCGGCCCGGCGTGTAGCGGCCCCGGTCCAGGCCCCGCTGGGCCTTCGCGACGATGTCGACGTCCTCGCCGTTGACGGTCAGCCAGAACGAGCGGGTCACCGCGAAGGCGTCGTCGCCGGCGTCCGACGACGGCGGGAGCGTCCAGACGCAGGTCTCGCGGGTGTGGCCAGGGGCGACCGGGTCGAGGAGCATCACGAACGCGTGGTTGGGGAGCACCGACAGCAGCACGTTGGGGAACACCGCCACGAACCGGCCGCTGTCGGCGTCGGAGGCGTCGAGGCCCGGTGCCGCCGGCATCGCCGACCAGTCGTCGCGCTCGTCGGAGCTGACCGGCGTGGTGCACTGGCCGCAGTACATGCCGGGGCCCTGATAGCGGTAGTGGTCGGCCACCCGGCTGACCTTGGCCAGCTCGGGGTGCACCCAGCTCAGGTGGTAGTACTCCTGGAAGTTCTCCGAGATCAGCTTCCAGTTGGCCTCGACGTCGACCTCGATCCGGTCGCGCTCCCGCCAGTCGTCGAGCCGGTAGCCGGCCATCCGCTGCGGGAGGTCGCCGAGCCACCGATCGAGCGGCACGGTCCGGGGGTCGAGGCACACGAAGCACACGCCGGCCCACTGCGACACCCGGACCGGCGCGAGCCCGTAGTCGGCGGGGTCGAAGTCCTCGATCCCGGCCTCGGCGAACCGGGGTGTGGCGATCAGCGCGCCGTCGAGGTCGTAGCCCCACCGGTGGTAGGGGCATCGGATGGTGCTGCCGACCGGGCCGTCGTGGGCGGCCAGCTCGGTACCCCGGTGCCGGCACGAGTTGTGGAACGCCCGCAGTCCCCCGGCCGGGTGGCGCGTGATCAGGATCGACCGGCCCGCCACCTCGCGCACCAGCATGGTGCCGGGCTCGGCCAGCTCGCCCGCCGTGGCCACGCCCACCCAGCTGGTGGCGAAGACCCGGTCGCGCTCGAGGGCGAAGAAGTCGGGGTCGCAGTAGCAGGCGGCCGGGAGCGCGGTCGCCCGCTCGACCGGCGCACGGGTACCGGGCCAGGCGGCCTCGCTCGTCCAGTCGATCGCGGCCAACGGGGCGCGCGACTCAGACATCGGCCTCGGGCTCGCGGGCGAACAGCTGCCGTACCAGCGGCTCGAAGTGGGCCAGCGGCGCGGCGGCGAAGTCGGGGTCGAACGACGGCTGGTCCCACCGCTCGCAGAAGTCGACCGTGTCCTGGTACCACGGGTGGTCCGCGTAGCGGTCGCGCTCGTCGGGGTCGCGGTCGTAGAGCCCGAACCAGTAGTACCCCTGGAACAGGCCGTGGTGCTGCACGATCCACCAGTTGCGCTCGCTCACGTAGGGCTTCAGCACCGCCGCCGCGACCTGCGAGTGGTTGGCCGGCGAGAGCACGTCGCCGATGTCGTGGAGCAGGGCCACCGCGATCGTCTCGTCGTCGGCCCCGTCGGCCTCGGCGCGGGTCGCGGTCTGCAGCGAGTGGTCGAGTCGGCTGACCTGGTACGGCGACGGCCCGGCCATCGACTCGAGCCACCCGAGGGCGCGGTCGGCCATCTCGGTGAGCGCCCGGGTCTCGTGGGCGGTGATCAGATCCCAGTCGGCCCTGGTGCCGGTGGCCATGGCGGTGAACGAGACGGTGTCCATCATGGGGCCCCTTCGACGAGCAGCGACGGATGGCGGAGGCGAATCATCGAGAGAGCGCGGGGAGGCGGATCGGGAACCGGCTTCGGATCTTGTCCTCGGCGGCCGCCGACAGGTGGGTCGGGTGGTGCGACGCCAGCGTGGCGACGACGTGGTCGTGCGCCGCCTGGCGGGCGTCCTTGGCGCCGGCGTCGACCCAGTCGTCGGGGCTGAGGCGATCGGCGATCGTCGGGTAGGTGTACTCGGTCTGCATCAGCTCGAGGGTCTGGTCCTCGCCGAGGAAGTGCTGGGGGCCCGAGATCACC
>JBFJYB010000056.1:0-10438 GCA_041622835.1 Acidimicrobiales bacterium
CGTCGGGGCCCTCTTCTACATCGACGTGCCCCGCCGACCCGAGGCCGGCCGGCGCTAGCCGATCGCGGGCTGGTTCAGCTCGAGGCGGTTGCCGCTGGGGTCGTGCAGGAACGCCTGCCGGGCGCCGGTCGGCAACGCCTTCGGGTCGCTGACCTCGACACCCAGGCCACGGAGGTCGGCCACGGCGACGTCGAGGTCGGTCACCCGGAACGCGACGTGCTGTCCCACGTCTTCGGGCACGGCACCGATCTCGAGCAGGTGAACCTCCTGGGGCCCGGCCTGCAGCCAGGTGCCGGGGAACCCGAGATCGGGACGCGGCAGCCGCTCGAACCCCATCACCTCGGTGTAGAAGCGATCGGCAGCGGCGAGGTCGTCGACGTTGAGCGACACGTGGTGCACACCCTGCAGCTCCATGCCCAGACCCTACTTGGGCCCAGACCCTACTGGCCCCAGGCCCTACCGGCGGGTGGCGGTGACGAGCTGGGCAGCACCGGTCGTGAGCGCCCGGCGCGACACCGACGTGAAGCCGGCATCGCCGAGCATGGCCGCGATCGTCTCGTGGGGCGGCAGGTAGGCCACCGACCTCGGCAGGTAGCGGTAGGCGTCACGATCGGAGAGGAGCCCGCCGACGAAGGGCACGACCCGGCCGAAGTAGACGGCGTGGCCGCGGCGCAACAGCGGGTTGCTCGGCTCGCTCACCTCGAGCAGGGCGAGGCGACCTCCGGCGCGGGTGACCCGAGCCATCTCGGCGAACAGCGCGCCCAGGTCGACGACGTTGCGGAGGGCGAAACCGCAGGTGATGCCGTCGAACCGGCCCGGCCCCACCGGCAGCGTGAGGATGTCGGCCTCCACCAGGGGCGCGTCGGTCCGGGCCGCCGCCAGCATCCCCCTCGACAGGTCGAACCCGACGCTGCGCAAGCCGGCGGCGTCGACCTCCCGGCAGAAGTCGCCGGTGCCGCAGGCGAGGTCGGCCACCAGCGAGCCGGCCGGCAAACCCAGCTCGGACACGGCCCGGCGGCGCCAGCGGACGTCGAGCCGGAAGGTCATGACGCGGTTGACCAGGTCGTAGCGGGGCGCGATGGCGTCGAACATCGACCGGACGGCCCGGCGTTTCTCGTCTCCCTCGGGCAGATCCCCGCGTCCCGACGGCTCGGGGTTCACGACCCCGGGCACCGCACACCGGGATCGGGCACGACGAGGTCGACGAGGTAGTCGACCATCACGTCGTCGATGCAGTCGCTGCGCCCCAGGCTGGTGTGACCCTCGCCGTCGTAGGTCACGAGGACGGCGTCGGCCAGCGTCTCGGCCACCGCCACCGCCGACGAGTACGGGGTCGCGACGTCACCCGTGTTTCCGATCACCAGGATCGGCGGGGTCCCCGGAGCCGAGATCGGCCCTGCATCCGACACCGGATCCACCGGCCAGTAGGCGCACGGTAGGAGCTCGTTGGCGATGGCCGCCCCGAGCTGTGGGGACTCGGCCTCGAGCTCGGCCGCGAACTCCGCGAACGCGCTGGCGCCCTCGGGAGGGGCGGAGTCGATGCAGCTCACCGCGGTGTAGACGTCCCAGCCCTCGAAGTCGCGGTAGAGGTCGGACAGCCGGCCGAGGAGCTGGCCGTCGCCGGCGCTCCCGTCGCCGAGCGCCTCGACGAGGGCGTCGTAGGAGTCGGGGTCGTAGCTGGCGAACACGACCGCGTCGACCAACTCGGCCGGACCGAGGGGTCCGTCGTCGGTGGCCGGGCCCTCGCCGCGGTCGGCTGCGCCGAGCAGGTCGGCCAGCGTCTGGCTCGGGTCGTCGACCGGGCACGGGTCGACACCGGCGCAGCTGGCGAAGACCCGGTCGAGCAGGTCGCCGAGAGCCACGGCCTGGACGGACAACAGACCGGTCAGGCCGTCGCTCGGGTCGACGACACCGTCGAGCACCATGGCCCGCACCCGGTCCGGGAGCAGCTCGGCATAGCGCTGGCCGAGGAGGGTCCCGTACGAGAAGCCGACGAAGGAGATCCGGGGCTCGTCGAGCGCCTCCCGCAGCAGGTCCAGGTCGCGAGCCACGTCGATGGTCGAGAGGTTCCCGAGCAGCTCGCCCCCTGACGCCTCGCAGGCGGCCGCGACCTCGCGGGCCGCAGCTTCGAGGGTTGCGGTCTCGGCCGGGTCGTCGGGAAGATGGTCGATGGCGTAGAAGCGCAGCAGCTCGTCACGGCATTCGAGCGGGTGGGTGCCGTTGACCCCGCGAGGATCGAAGCTGACCTGGTCGAAGCGGGCGACCACCTCGTCGGGCACGGCGTCGGCCCCTCGGAGGAAGGAGACGCCCGACGCGCCGGGTCCGCCAGGGTTCAGGACCACGATGCCGAGCCGATCACCGGTCGCCGGCCGGCGGATGACGTCGATGCCGATGGTGTCGTCTCCGGGCTGGCGGTGGTCGAGGGGTACGGTCAGCCGGGCGCACTCCGCCCTCTCGCCGCAGGCCTCCCATCCCGACAGCTCCGGGACGAAGACGTCGGCGTCCAGCGGGGCCTGGCCGTCGGCGGGGGACGGGATGGGGTCGGCGGCTGTGGTCGGGGAAGGGACCGCGGTGGCCGACGGTGTGGCGCTCGCCGTCTCAGGGTCGCCCGCCGGATTGCTGCACCCGGCGGCGATCAGCAGCGCCCCGGCCAGCGACCCGGCAGCCCACCGGGCCGCGATCATCGAAACCAGATCTTCTGGTACTCGCGGCTCTGGGGATGCAACAGGAGGGCGATCAGCGCGATGTCGAACAGCAGCCCGATCAGGTTCCCTCGCAGCCCGCCGACGAGCAGCGACAGGACAGCGGCGAGGATGGCGACGAACACGCCGAGGTTGTAGCCCCACTTCTTCTCGTTGGCGATGCCGTTGCCCGCCGCGACCTGGGCCATGCCGATCAGCAGCAGGAACCATCCGCCGAAGGTGAACCCGGCCAGGATGCTGAAGAACGCCCTGAGGTAGAGGAGCAGGATGCCGATCTGCATCGTCTGGGGAAGCGTCTGGTTGACCCATCGGCGCGGTTCCACGGGGCCAGTGTGGCATCAGGTCGGCGCCGATCCGACGTCACGGCGCGTCGGTTCGGCCACCGCCACCGCCGGGTTCGCGGCCCGCAGCTGCCCGCAGGCGGCGTCGATGTCGGTGCCCCGGTTCTGGCGCACGGTGGCGGTCACGCCGCGCCGCACGAGCTGGTCGCGGAACCACTCGACCCGGGCCGGAGGACTCCCGGGGGTGGGGTAGCCGGGCGTCGGGTTGAGCGGGATCAGGTTGACGTGGGCTCGGGTCGACCTGGCCGCGTCGGCCAGCTCGTCGACGTCCCGGGCCCGATCGTTGGCCCCGGCGATCAGCGCCCACTCGAAGGAGACTCGCCGACGGGTGGCGTCGAAGTAGTCACGGCAGGCCTGGAGCAGGTCCGCCAGCGGGTAGCGGCGGTTGATCGGCACCAGCTCGTCGCGGAGGTCGTCGTTGGCGGCGTGGAGCGACACGGCCAGGTTCACCGGGAGCTCGGCGGCAGCCAGGCGGACGATCCCGGGGATGATCCCCACGGTCGACACCGTGATGTGGCGGGCCGAGATGCCGACCGCGCCGTGGATGCGCACGATGGCCTCCCACATGCGGTCGTAGTTGGCCAGCGGTTCGCCCATGCCCATGAAGACGACGTTCGACAGCCGCCGGGGACGAGCACGAGCGGCTGCCCGGATCACCTGCTCGACGATCTCTCCGACCGAGAGGTTCCGGTCGAACCCGGCCTGGCCGGTCGCGCAGAAGCCGCAGCCCATGGCGCAGCCGGCCTGGGTGCTGACGCAGGCCGTCGATCGTTGGTCGTAGTGCATGAGCACCGTCTCGACCCGGACGCCGTCGGCCAGCGACCACAGCCACTTGACCGTGTCGCCCTGCTCGCTCTCGGACTCGGCGGCCACGTCGAGCGACCCGGGCAGGTCGGCGGCCAGCCGCTGCCGGAGCGTCTTGGGAAGCGTGGTGATGGCGCCGATCGGCGCCAGGTCGCGGTACAGCCCGCTCCACACCTGGTCGACCCGGTAGCCGGGTTCGGTGGCGAGCCGCTCGGTCAGCGCCTCCCGATCGAGGTCGTAGATCGACTCGACCGCGGTCACCGAGCTCGGTCCCGCCGGTGGTAGGCCCGGTCGGTGTGGTGGTGGTGGAAACCGATTTGCTCGTACACGTGGATCGCGGCGTCGTTGTCGGACTCGACGTAGAGCATGCCGACACCGAGGCCGACGCCGGCCAGATGGTCGAGCCCGGCGCGGGTGAGCCGGCTGCCGATGCCGCGGCCGTGGTGGGCGGGGTCGACGCCGATCACGTAGATCTCGCCCATCGGTGGCTCGGTGTCGGAGTGGACCTTGGTCCAACAGAACCCGACCATCTCGCCGTCGATCTCGTGGACGAGCAGGCCGCGTCGATCGAACCACGGCTCGGTCATCTGCTTCTCGAGCCCCTCACGCGTGAGCGTTCCCTGCTCGGGGTGCCAGCTGAACGCACGGCGGTTGACGGCGACGAGGGCGTCGGCGTCGTCCGGCTCGAACGGGCGGACCGGCAGGTCGCTCGGCGCGGTGGGGAGATCGACCCGCATCTGCCACAGGTCGCGGTACGGCACGAAGCCGGAGCGGTCGGCCACCGCGTCGGCCACGGCGAGGGCCGGTCGGTCGAGGCCCCGGATCCACAGCTGGAGCGCTCCGCCGCCCAGCTCGCCGGCGCGGCGTACGGCGGCCTCAAGCCCCTGGTGGGCGGCCTCGGGGTGGTCGGGGAGCCGGTCGAAGACGATCGACCGGTCGTACCCACCGGTTCCCGGCTCGAGTGTCGGCGCCACGACCCCAGGGTACGGGCCCAACCCGGGCCCGGAGCGCCCGCCGGGCGCGCGTAGGCAGTACGAGTCGGCAGCAGGTGAGCGCTACGTTCTCGTGATGGCACGACCGAGATCGCCGCGGGGCCGGGCCCGGGAGACCCACCGCCGGCTGGCCGACGAGTACCCCGATGCTCGGTGCGAGCTCGACTTCCGCAGCCCGTTCGAGCTGTTGGTGGCGACGATCCTCTCGGCGCAGGCCACCGACGTCAGCGTGAACAAGGCCACGCCGGCGCTGTTCGAGCGGTATCCCGACGCCCAGGCGCTGGCCGACGCGTCACCCGACGACATCGAGGCGCTGATTGGCGCCATCGGGTTGTTCCGCACCAAGACCAAGAACCTGCTGGGCATGGCTCGTCGCCTCGTCGACCACTACGACGGCGAGGTTCCAGGCGCCATGGCCGATCTCGTCACCCTGCCCGGTGTCGGCCGCAAGACCGCCAACGTGGTGCGGAGCGTCGCGCTCGGCTTGCCCGGCCTGCCGGTCGACACGCACGTCGGCCGGCTGGCCCGTCGCCTCGGCCTGACCGACGAGACCGACGCGGTCAAGGTGGAGGCCGACCTCAACCCGATGATCCCCGCCGCCGAACGCGGCGTGTTCAGCCTGCGGCTCATCCTCCACGGCCGGCGGGTGTGCGGAGCCCGCCGACCCGCTTGCGGGGCCTGTGTCCTGGCCGACTTCTGTCCGTCGGCAGCGAGCTTCGGCTGACCCCGAGCGCACCTCGAACGCCCTGGTGATGGGGGCAAAAACCCGGCGCCGGCAAGTTCTGGAGATTGGATGCTGCAAAACTGCTGGTCGTGCGGTAGTCTCGCGTCACCAGGTTCCCGCCACCTGGTATGGCGACACGCAATAGGGATCCGCCGCCCTGTGTCGCCGGCCGGCGCCCCTACGGGGCGCCGGCTTTCTTTTCCCGCTGTCTTTCGGCTTTCGTGTACCGTGCGCGACCGGTCGGCGGCGTGACCGCGAGGGGCTGCTACCGGCGGCTGCGCACCACCCGGGCCAGGCGGCGATGGGCGTTCAGCAGCGAGCGCTCGACCTCGTAGAGCTCGCCGGCCAGCTCCTCGTCGTCGGTGCCGACGTGCTGGTCGGCGATGCGGGTGACCCGACCCGACAGCTCCTCGAGCCCGGTGGCGAGCGACGACAGCTCGGCGTGGACGGCGGATGTGCCCGGTGACATGGGTGGAGTTGTAGCGCACGGCCGGCGTCGGTGCAGCACCGCCGCCCCGGCGTGGCCGTGGTGCCGGCGCCGGTACCTTGGAGCGCCATGCTGCATCGGCTCGACCTCCGGGGCGCCGCCCGTCCGGGCGACCAGTTGCCACGGCCCGACCACCTCGGCGACCGGCCGGTCGCCGAGGTGGTCGCCATCGTCGACGACGTGCGGGTCCGGGGAGATGCCGCGCTTGTCGACCGGGCCGGCCGGTTCGACGGTGGCGCACCCGAGAGCCTGGCGGTGCCGGTCGGCGACCGGCGAGCAGCCCTCGACCGGATCCCGACGCCGCTCCGGCGAGCGCTCGAAGCCGCAGCCGACAGGATCACCGACTTCCACGCTTCTCAGATCGGGCCGGATCACGTGTTCGAGCGGGACGGGATCGTGGTGCGAGCCGTCCGGCAGCCGGTCGACCGGGCCGGCTGCTACGCGCCGGGAGGCCGGGGCAGCTACCCGTCGACGGTGCTGATGACCGCCATCCCGGCCAGGGTCGCCGGGGTCGGCGAGATCGCGCTGTGCATCCCGCCGAGTGACGGCCGGATCGCCGACGCGGCGCTGGCGGCGGCGGTCATCGCCGGTGTCGACGAGGTCTACGCCGTCGGCGGGGCCGGAGCGATCGCAGCCATGGCCTACGGCACCGAGACGGTGCGGCCCGTCGACGTCATCGTCGGTCCCGGCAACATCTACGTCGCGACGGCCAAGCAGCTCGTGGCCGGGCGGGTCGGCGTGCCGTCGGCGTTCGCGGGCCCGTCCGAGATCGTGGTCGTGGCCGACGAGAGCGCACAACCCGACCACGTGGCTGTCGACCTCATGGTCCAGGCCGAGCACGGACCCGACGGGCTCTCGTGGCTGATCACCTGGCGAGCAGAGGTCGCCGACGCGGTCGACGAGGAGCTGGCGAGGCTCGTGGCGGCGGCGCCCCGTCGCGACGAGATCAGCGCGACGCTCGCCTCCAACGGCTACGCGGTGCTCGTGGGCTCGGCGGAGGACGCCGTGGCCGTCGCGAACCGCATCGCGCCCGAGCACCTCCAGCTGATGACCGCCGACCCCCAGGCGCTGGTCGGCCAGGTCCGCCATGCCGGCGCCGTGTTCTGTGGACCGCTCGCGCCGGCGTCGATCGGCGACTACCTGGCCGGCCCGTCCCACGTGCTACCCACCCACGGCACGGCCCGGTTCTCGGGCGCGCTGACCGTCGACGACTTCGTCAAGCACCTCCACGTGATCGAGGTCCAGCAGGCCGGCTTCGACGCGGTCGCCGACCACGTCGAGGTGCTGGCCACCGCCGAGGGCTTCGACGCCCACGCCGAGTCGATCCGGGTCCGACGCACGTGAGCCCGTCCCGACCGCAGACGCGGGACGACCTCGTCACGCTCGACGGGTACCACTCTCCCCAGCTCGACGTCGACGTGCGGCTCAACACCAACGAGTCGCCCGAGCCACCACCGCGGGAGTTCACTGCCGCCCTCACCGAGCGTCTCGCCGAGCTGGACTGGCACCGCTACCCGGACCGCGGTGCCGGGGAGCTGCGGGAGCGCCTGGCCGAGCATCACGGGGTCGCGGCCGGCATGGTGTTCGCGGCCAACGGCTCCAACGAGGTCATCCAGTCGATCCTGCTGGCCTACGGCGGCCCCGGCCGCCGAGCCGCGGTGTTCGAGCCCACCTATGCCATGCACGGCCAGATCGCACGCGTGACCGGAACCGCCGTCGTCGAGGGCGAGCGATCCGCCGACTTCGCGCTCGACCTCGACGCGGCCGAGCGCCTCATCGGTGCCAGCGCACCGGCGGTGACCTTCCTGTGCTCGCCCAACAACCCGACCGGCGTCGTCGACGCGCCCGAGGCGGTGGCGCACGTCCTCGAGCTGGTCGAGCCGCACCGCGGTCTGGTGGTCGTCGACGAGGCCTACGGTCAGTTCGCGCCGCACAGTGCCCTCGGGCACGTCGCCGAGGACACGGCGCTGGTCGTGACCCGGACCTACTCGAAGACCTGGGCCATGGCGGCCGCCCGCCTCGGCTACCTGATCGGACCCACCTGGCTGGTCGAGGCGCTCGAGAAGGTGGTACTGCCCTACCACCTGGCCGCGACCACCCAGGCGGCGGGGATCGTGGCCCTCGACTTCGTGGCCGAGATGGAGGCCCGCGTCGCCCGGCTGGTCGAGCAGCGGGGCCGCCTCGCCGGCCGTCTGGCCGAGCTCGAGGTCGACGTGTGGCCGTCGGGCGCCAACTTCGTGCTGTTCCGCCCCCGCGGGGTGTCCGGCGACGAGGTGTGGCGCGCGCTGACCGAGCGCTCCATCCTGGTACGCAACTGCTCGTCGTGGCCCCGACTCGCCGACTGCCTGCGGGTCACGATCGGATCGCCACCCGAGAACGACGCCTTCCTCGACGCGCTGGAGGACATCCTGTCATGACACCGACCGCGAAGAGAGTGGCCGAGCGGTCCCGCCGGACCAAGGAGACGTCGATCGACCTACGGCTCGACCTCGACGGTGCCGGCGACGTCGAGGTCGGGACCGGGCTCCCGTTCTTCGACCACATGCTGGCCCAGATCGCCAAGCACGGTGGCCTCGACCTGTACCTGGCGGCCACCGGAGACCTCCAGATCGACGCCCATCACACCGTCGAGGACTGCGGGATCGTGCTGGGGGAGGCGCTCGGGGAGGCGCTGGGCGACAAGGCCGGCGTGCGCCGATTCGCCAGCAACCGGGTTCCGCTCGACGAGGCGCTGGTGGAGTGCGTCCTCGACCTCTCGGGTCGTCCGTACCTGCATTACGAGATCGAGCCGCCAGGCGAGAAGATCCTGGGCGACCCGCCCTTCGACCCCCAGCTCATGGAGGAGTTCTGGCGGGCGGTGGTGACCGCCGCCGACATCACGCTGCACCTCACCATGGTGCGCGGCCGCAACACGCACCACGTGATCGAGGCGTCGTGCAAGGCGTTCGCGCGCGCCCTGCGGGACGCGGTGCGGATCGAGGTGCCGGGAGGGGCGGTGCCCTCCACCAAGGGCACCCTGTGACGGCAAGCCCTCTCGTCGCGGTGCTCGACTACGGCATCGGCAACCTGCACTCCGCCCACAAGGCCTTCGAGCGGCTGGGGGCCGACGCCCGGCTGACCGCCGACGCCGAGGTGATCCGCGCCGCCGAGGGGGTGGTGCTGCCCGGCGTGGGTGCCTTCGGACCCTGCATGGACGCGCTCGACTCGACCGGCCTGGCCGACCTAGCCGGTGAGGTCATCGCCGCCGGCGTCCCGTTCCTCGGCATCTGTGTCGGCATGCAGGTCCTCTACGACGGGTCCGACGAGGCGCCCGGGCGGGCCGGTCTCGGGGTCCTCCCCGGCACGGTGCGGCGCCTGCCCGAGACGGTGAAGCGCCCCCAGATGCAGTGGAACGTCCTGGTGCCGTGCCGGACCGGTCACCGGCTCTTCGCCGGGCTCGGTCCCGAGCCCTGGATGTACTTCGTCCACGGGTACGCGCCCGAGCCCAGCGACGACACCATCGCCACCTGCGACTACGGCGGGCCGTTGGTCGCGGCCGCGGCACGAGACCGGGTGTGGGCGACCCAGTTCCACCCCGAGAAGTCGGGCGCGACCGGCCTCCGGGTCCTCCGGAACTTCCTCGACGAGCTCCGCCGCTGATGCAGCTCTACCCGGCCATCGACCTGCGCGGTGGTCGCTGTGTCCGCCTCTACCAGGGTGACTTCGACCGCGAGACCGTCTACGGCGACGACCCGATCTCCCAGGCGCTGGCGTTCCAGTCCGCTGGTGTCGGATGGCTGCACGTGGTCGATCTCGACGCCGCCCGGACCGGCGAGCCGGTCAACCGCGATCTCGTCTGCCGGATGGCCCGAGCGGTCGACATCGCGGTCCAGACCGGTGGCGGCGTGCGGTCCGAGGAGGACGCGGAGGCCCTGCTGTCCGGCGGGGTCGCACGAGTCGTACTCGGTACGGCCGCGCTGGAGCGGCCCGAGCTGGTCGCCCGTCTCGCCGAGACCGGGTCGGTGGCGGTGGGGATCGATGCCCGAGACGGCGAGGTCGCCGGCCACGGCTGGACCACCGGCAGCGGCCGGAGCGTGCTCGAGGTCGCGAGCCAGTTCGCCGAGGTCGGGGTGGAGGCGCTCATCGTCACCGACATCGGCCGAGACGGCACGCTCGCCGGTCCCGACGTCGACGGGCTGGCTGCGGTGCTCGGAGCGGTCGACGTCGACGTCATCGCCAGCGGGGGCATCGGCAGCCTCGACGACCTGCGGAGCCTGGCGGCCGTCGAGCGCGATGGGCGCCGGCTCGAGGGTGCCATCGCCGGTCGAGCCCTCTACGAGGGCGCGTTCTCCGCCGCCGAGGCGGTGGAGGTGCTGGCCTCGTGTTGAGCGCCCGGGTGATCCCGTGCC
>JBFJYB010000057.1:0-10424 GCA_041622835.1 Acidimicrobiales bacterium
CGGCAGATCGGACTGCACCGCCAGCGGCAACATCAGCTGGCCCAGCCTGGTACGAAGCGGCATCTGGGCCACGCAGTCCAGTGCGGTCGGCGGCTCGGGAGTCGGTGTGGACGTGGGAGCCGGCGTGGGGGTCGCGGTGGGAGCGGGGGGTGCCGGTGGGGCCGTCGGCTCCGCTCCAGGAACGGGCGTCGCGGTCTCGGCCGGCGCAGCAGCTGTCTCGGCCGGCTCGGACGCGAGCTGCCCGGTACCGCCGCCGCAGCCGGCGGCCACGACGAGGGACGCGACTGCGAGGACGACAGCGGTGCGGGCCATGACGCCTCAGACTCGGAGCGCTGTGCTGTACTGACTCGGCATGGAAGCGGTACGGCCCCGCACCCGACGGACCCGTACCCGCTCGGTCCCGGTGTGGGTCGTCGCCGGTCTGCTCCTGGTGGCTGGCGCCTGCTCGAACGGAGGCGACGGCACCGTCGAGGCGGGCGACGCCCCGGCCGGGGCGCCGACACCGACCCCGCTGCGGGACGAGTCGGCCCCCGCCGAGCCCGACGAGGGTGGCGATCCCGACGAGCCGGCTGCCGACGGTGACGGCGCCGACGAGACCGACCAGACCGACGAGACCGACGACGCCGGGACCATCGAGCTGGACCTGGTCGACGGCGAGCCCGGCGCCTTCACCGGACGATCGAAGCTGTCGACGGTCGGGATCGACGAGGTGTTCTTCGGGATGGCGGTCGACCTGGCCGCCGAAGCGGCCAGCACCGAGTGGGTGGGCGCACCGAGCCCCCTGACCTCGTGCTACTTCGTCCATCCGGCCAACGGCCCGGAGGGCATCTCGTTCATGGTGTGGGACGGCTTCGTGGAGCGGGTCGACATCACCAACCCCATTCTCACAACCCGCTCGGGGGCCGGCGTCGGCTCGACCGAGCAGCAGCTGCGTGACCTCTTCGGAGCCCAGCTCGAGACGGTGTCCGAGACGACCCTGGCCTTCGTCCCGACCGACGAAGCCGATGCCGAGTTCCGGATCTACTTCGAGCTCGACGGCGGGGAGGTCACCGCCCTCCGGGCCGGGCGGCTGGCCCAGGTGGAGCTGGAGTCCTGCCCCGGCGACGAGTGAGCCTCGGCGGTCCGGTGTCAGCCGCCTGAAGGGAAGACGTCTTCGGGGATGTTCACCTCGAAGGCGGCGCAGCGCACCTCGAATCCGCCCTCCCCGATCAGCTCGCCCGCGTCGGCGTCGTCGCCGCCGTAGTCGAAGAACGTGAGACCGTCGGCCTGCAACACGTTGCCGGTCCGCACCACCTCGAAGGGCTCGTCGACCGCCGGCTCCCACGCCCGGCCCGACGACACGTCACCGAAGACCAGCGCGACGTAGTCGACGTCGGGGAACTGCTGCACGAGCACGGTCACCTCCTCGCCCGAGCGCGGATCGGAGCCCTTGCCGACCGCGAACGTCGACGTGCCGTCGACGTCGAAGCAGCGGAAGTCGAGGGGGAAGTACCACTCGCCGACGGTGATCTCGCCGGCCGAGTTGACCGCCTCCGGAGTGGGCACCGGGGTCGGTGGGCGCGGCGCGGCCACGTCGTCGGTCAGCTGCGGGCGGTTGCCGTCGGCGCAGCCGGCGACCAGCAGGGCTGCGCTCACCAGCACGACGTTCCAGCGGTGACGCCACTTCACGTGACGTGACGGTACCCAGCCGGCGCCGGTCCCCGGACGACCAGCTCGAGAAGCCGCCGGCCGCCGTCGACCGTGTCGTTCACCAGGTCGATGCCCGGCGGCTCGGTCGGGACCGCCACGTCGCGCCGTCCCCCGGAGAGCAGGGCCACCGCCTCGCCGGGCCGGTGGAACAGGGCGACGTGGTCGGCCTCGACCGATCGGCTGGCATCGACGACGGCGCGGGCCGCCTCGCGGGCGCGGCCCACGAGAACAGGGGCGAGCGCGTTCACCAGGAGCTCGGCGTCGATACCGGTCGCCGGCCAGCGCGCCAGCTGGGACCACGCGGTGTCGGACCGCGCCCCGCGCCGTCGCAGGCCGGCGGCCACCAGCCGCCGGACCAGCTCACGCGACGACACCGGCGCGGCACCCATGTCGATGGCGTCCTGGCGGCGAGGGCGCGCAAGGTCGTAATGGTCGCCCTGGAACGACAGGTAGCGGAGCCCGAGCGCCCGTGCGAAATCGTGGAGCTCGTCCAGGGACACGTCGCTGACCAGGTGGGCCCAGCGCTCACCTCGCCACTCCCAACGGGCCTCGTCGACCAGGATGGTCACCGACCTAGCCTTCGCCTCATGCCCCGGCCGACCTCACGCCGCTTCCGGCCGATGAAGGCCACGACCGGCCCACTTCCGGCCGGCGACGGGTGGGTCTTCGAGCCCAAGTGGGACGGCATGCGCATCCTGGCCGCCATCGACGCTCCCGCCCTGGACGGGACCGGCCGCGCCGGCATCACGCTCACGACTGCCAATGGCCACGACGCAACCGTACGGTTTCCCGAGCTCGCACCGCTGGCATCGGCGTTGGGGACCGCAGCGGTGCTCGACGGCGAGGTCGTCGTGCTCGAAAGCGACCGGCCGTCGTTCGAGCGACTCCAGCGACGGATCCACGTGACCGACGCAGCCGAGGCCGGCCGGCGCGCCGCCGACTCGGCAGTCACCTACGTGGTCTTCGACCTGGTCCATCTCGACGGCCACGACCTCGTCGACCTGCCGTGGGATCGACGACGCCGGCTGCTCGAGCAGCTCATCGACCCCGGTCCCCACTGGGTGGTCTCGACCGTCAGCGACGACGGCAGCGCGCTGTTCGAGGCCGCTCGCCGATCGGGGATGGAGGGAGTCGTCGCCAAGCGCGTCGACAGCTCCTACGAGCAAGGACGCCGGTCGGCGGCCTGGCGCAAGGTGAAGGTCCGGCGCCGGCAGGAGATGGTCGTGGGCGGATGGACCCCCGGGGCCGGGACCCGCTCGGGCCAGCTCGGGTCGCTCCTGGTCGGGCACCACGACGACGGCCGGCTCCGCTTCGCCGGCCGGGTCGGCAGCGGCTTCGACGACACCGAGCTGACGCGGCTGGGGGCCCTGCTCGCCGAGCGAGGCCGCGACCGGTGCCCCTTCGATCCGCCGCCGCCGCACGCCACCGCGCGCCAGGCCAGGTGGGTCGAGCCCGATCTCGTCGTGGAGGTCGAGTTCGCCGAGTGGACGGCCGAAGGCCGGCTCCGGCACCCCGTCTACCTGGGCCAACGCGTCGATCGTGATCCGGCGGCCGTGGTGAGAGAACCCGACCGGCCCGGGGACCAGTAACCACTGCCCGAAACGTGGCAAGCTCGCACCGTGAGCAGGAGCGAGATCCGGCTGGGCCTGCCGGCCCGAGCCGAGTACGGGCGCATCGCACGGGTCGGCGCCGCCCATCTCGCCCACCGGCGCGGCTTCACGCTCGCCGAGATCGACGACCTGCGCCTGGCCATGGACGAGTCCGCCATCTTGCTGCTCGGCGACGGCACCGGCAACGGCGGCCGCATCGACGTCGTCTACCGCGTCAGCGACGAGCGGGTCGAGGTCGAGCTCACCCGTAAGCTCGGCGCCAGCGGCCTGCTGGCCGGCGAGCGGATCCAACGCTTCGAGGAGCTGGTGGGCGGGTTGGTCGACAGCTTCCGGGTCGACAACCAGGCGGCCAGCATCACCTTGACCAAGACCCGCTCCCACTGAGACGACGGGACCTCCTGCGCCAGCGGCGGCGTCGGTCGTCAGCGGCGACCGGTGGAGCCGAAGCCGCCAGCGCCGCGCTCGCTCTCGGGCAGCTCGTCCACCTCGACGAAGCGGACCCGCTCGACCCGCTGGACGACGAGCTGCGCGATCCGCTCGCCGGGGGTGACCTCGAAGGCCTGGACCGGGTCGGTGTTGACCAGCAGCACCTTGAGCTCGCCCCGGTACCCGCTGTCGATCAGACCCGGCGTGTTCAGACACGTGACCCCGTGCCGCAGCGCGAGCCCGCTCCTCGGCTGGACGAACCCGGCGTACCCCTCCGGGATGGCGACGCTCAGCCCGGTGCCAACCAGGGCCCGGCCGCCGTTGGCGGCGAGGGTCACCGCCTCGGCCGCGACCAGGTCGGCGCCAGCGTCACCGTCTCGTGCATAGGCCGGCACCGCCGCGTCGGCGCGGAGCCGGGTGATGGGCACGTCGAGCACGGCGAGAGGCTAGCGCCGCCGCCGACGGTGCGACCCTCTGCTGCCCGTCGTCACCCGACCGCAACGGCCGACCACTAGCATCGGCCCGTGCTGGCGTGGATCGACCTCGAGATGACCGGCCTCGACCCGACCCGCCACGTGATCATCGAGATCGCCAGCCTCATGACCGACGACGACCTCGAGCTGGTCGCCGAGGGACCCGACCTGGTGATCCACCAGTCGCCCGAGGCGCTGGCGGCCATGGACCCCTTCGTCCGCGACATGCACACCCGTTCGGGACTGCTCGAAGCGGTCGAGGCGTCGACGACCACCCTGGACGAAGCCGGCCGGGTCACCATGAACTTCCTGCGCCAGCACATCGACAAGCCGGGGACCGTACCGCTGTGCGGCAACTCGATCGGGACCGACCGGCGCTTCCTGGCGGTCTGGCTCCCCGAGATCGAGGAGTTCCTCCACTACCGCTCGATCGACGTGTCGACGGTGAAGGAGCTGGCCCGTCGTTGGTACCCCACCCTGCACGACGCCGCGCCCAAGAAGGCATCGGGCCACCGGGCCCTCGACGACATCCGCGAGAGCGTCGACGAGCTGCGCCACTACCGGGCGGCCATGTTCCGGCCCGACGGGCCGGCGGTCGACGACGGCGCACCGGCACCGTGAGCGACGACGCGGCCGAACCACCCGCGGCCGACCGGGCGGATCGGCCGACCAAGCAGGAGCAGGAGCCTGCCTCCGAGGAGATCACCGAGGTCGGACCGGGCATCCTCCGCCTCCAGCTACCGGTCAACCTGCCGGGGCTGGGCCACGTCAACTGCTACGCCATCGAGGACGAGCGCGGGGTGGCGCTGGTGGATCCCGGCCTCCCGGGCGAGATGGCGTGGAGGGCGCTCACCGACCGCCTCGCCACCGCCGGCTACCGGCCCGACGACGTGCACACCACCGTGGTCACCCACTCCCACTTCGACCACTTCGGAGCGGCCGAGCAGCTACGGGAGCAGACCGGGGCCGACATCTTGACCCACGAGAGCTTCCGGCTGGTCTGGGAGGAGGACGAGGCCTTCGAGCACGAGGACTCGGCCTCGCTCGATCTGGCCGAGGCCGACGACATCGAACGGCTCAGGGAGCGCTTCCGGTGGACGACACCCTGGGGTACCCGGCGTGAGCCGCCGCCCGACGACCTGCTGCGGCAGTTCCTGATCGAAGGACGGCGCGGGCGCCGGTTCCCGACTCCGACTCCCTCGATCCGCGTCGTGGACGAGCAGTGGGTCACGCTGGGCCGCCGCGACTGGCTGGCCGTCCACACGCCCGGGCACACCGAGGACCACCTGTGCCTGTACGAGCCGGAGAACGGCGTCATGTTGTGCGGTGACCACGTCCTGCCGACGATCACCCCTCACATCAGCGGGTACGGCGACGACGACCCGCTGGCCCGGTTCTTCGACTCGCTCGAGCGGATGAAGGTGTTCGACGGCGTCCAGGTGGCCCTGCCCGCCCACGGCCACCCGTTCCACGACCTGGCGGCGCGGGCCCACGAGATCATCGACCACCACGAGGAGCGGCTCGACGTGATCAGGGCCGCCACCGACGAGCTCGGCGACGGGACCGTGACCCAGTACATGCAGCGCCTGTTCCGCCCGCGCTCGTGGGGCGAGATGGCCGAGAGCGAGACCTATGCCCATCTCCAGCATCTGCGGACCCTCGGCGAGGTCGAAGCCGGCGAGGACCGGGGCCTCGTCACCTTCCGGCGGAAAATCGCTTGACAGCCCGCGCCGGCTCCGGTTTGGTGGAACTCCGGCATTTCGCCGCTGTCCGACGACCGTGAGGCCCGACATGCACACGACGACGATCTCCCGCCCGCTCACCGCCGGCATCGTCGCGGCCTGGCTCACCACCACCGACGCGCCCGATGCGGTGAGCTTCTGCTTCAAGACCAACCGTCAGCGGCCGACGGAGGCTTCGCCCTAACCCGCGAAGCGCACCCCGCTCCCGAGGCCGCCGGTTCATCCGGCGGCCTTTCTGGTTTTTGCCACTCGATCCGACCCACGACCACACCACGAGAACCATGAGCACGAACGACGCACAACCCATGTCGGCGGCGACCGGACTCGCCGATCGCGACGGCTCGGCCGCGCACTGGGCCGACGCGCGCTGTCGGACCGAGGACGCCGCGCACCTCGACCTGTTCTTCTCCGAGGAGCTCCAGGACATCGCCGCGGCCAAGGCCATGTGCGCCGAGTGCCCGGTGATGGCCGAGTGCCTCGAGGGAGCCATGGCTCGACGTGAGCCGTGGGGTGTCTGGGGTGGCCAGCTGTTCCGCAACGGCCGGGTCCTGATGATCAAGCGCCGTCGCGGCCGCCCACCCAAGGTGGCCCGGCCCGAGGACCACGTCCCCACCATCCCGGTGCCCGAGCACCTCCAGCCCGTGCTGCGCACGGCGTAGTTCTCTGGCTCGGCGACAATCCGCCGAGCCGGCTTCGCCATCGCCACTCGTCCACCATCGCCCGGGCCGCAGGCCCGGACGCCCCAACGCACCCCTGCCCTACGGTTGGTCGGCGCCCGCCGGTACCTTGAGCACGAGTGGACGAGCAGCCTGAGCCTCCCAGAGCGGCGCGCCGGATCCCCGTCGTCGGGATCTTCGTCGTCGCGTTCCTGGTCCTGCTCAGCGGCGTGTTCGTCGTCGGCCAGTTCTCGACCGAGGACGGGCCGGCCGGCGAGGCCGCCCCGGAAGTCGTGCTGCCGGTGCTCGACGCCGACGGCGAGCTGACCGCGACCCTGAGGCTGTCGGAGCTGAGGGGCACCCCGGTCGTCGTGAACTTCTTCGCCGCCTGGTGCACGCCGTGCATCGCCGAGCTACCCGACTTCGAAGCCGTCCACCAGGAGCTGGGCGACCAGGTCACGTTCCTCGGGATCAACGTCAACGACCGGGTCGACGACGCCCTGCGGCTCATCGACGACACCGGCATCACCTACCCGGTCGTCTACGACCGCGCCGGTCAAGCCCTCGGCGAGTTCAACGACTTCGAGCTCATGCCCACCACCGCGTTCGTCGCCGCCGACGGCACGCTGGCCCACGTGAACCCGGGGGTCATCTCGCGCGAGGACCTGCGAGCCACCATCGAGGACGAGCTGCTGGGCGGCTCGCCGGCGCCATGATCGACTGGGGCCTGGCCAGTCTCGGCCTCGGCAGCGGCCTGGTGGCCGCTTTCAACCCGTGCGGGTTCGCCATGTTGCCCGCCTACCTCTCGTACTTCCTCGGGCTCGAGTCCGACGAGGAGACCAACGCCGCCCGCAACATCCTGCGGGCCGTCGCCGTCGGTCTCACCCTCACCGCCGGCTTCATCCTCCTGTTCACCGTCATCGGGATCCTCACCTCGACCGTTGTCGGGCAGGGCACCATCGAACGACGGATCCCCTACGCCACCTTCGGCTTCGGCATCTTGATGGTGCCCCTCGGCATCTCCCTGCTGGCCGGGTACGAGCCCAAGCTGCGGCTGCCGCAGATGTCCGGCGGCACCGGCAGCCGCCAGCTGCCGTCGATCTTCGTGTTCGGCGTGTCGTACGGGGTCGTGTCGCTCAGCTGCACCGCGCCGATCTTCTTCGGCACGATCATCGGCTCGTTCACCCGAACCGGGGTCGTCGACGGCTCAGCGGTCTTCGTGGCGTACGCGCTGGGGATGAGCCTGGTCGTGCTGACGCTCACCCTCGCCATGGCGATGGGGCGGACCACGGTCGCCACCACCATGCGCCGGGTGCTTCCCTACGTGAACCGGGTCTCGGGAGGGCTCCTGGTCCTCGCCGGCGTGTTCCTGACGCTGTACGGCTGGTGGGAGATCCAGGTCGTCCGGGGCAACCTCGAGACCAACTGGCTCGTCGACCGATCGCTCGACGCCCAGACGCGCGTCACCGTGTGGCTCCAGGACAGCGACACCGATCGAGTCGCTCTGGTCGCCGCCTTCATCATCGGCGGCGCCCTGCTCTTCGCCCTGCGCTCGTCGATGCGGTCCGGCGATCGGCCCTGGATCTTCGGCGGGCTGCTCGGCGCCTACCTGATCGTCGAGCTGGGCTGGTACCGCGCCGACTTCGTCATCCTCCCGGTGATCCGGACCATCGGCGACGTCCCCGAACGGGTCGGCAACTGGTTCGCCGACCCGGCGCGCTGGCCGGTGTTCTTCGAGGTGGCGGCGGCCGTGCTGGTCGCCACCGTCGTGTGGCTGTTCGTCGCCGGCCGGCGATCGGGGCCGGGCTCCGGCACGGCACTAGCCTCGTGACCGTGCTGACCGACCTGCTGATGACGCCGGGGGTCGAGGAAGAGCTCGTCCTGCGGTCGAGCTTCGGGTTCATGGCGTTCCACGGCGGCGTCGAGCGGGTCACCGAGGTCGTCGCCGCCGAAGCCGCCGAACGGGCCGACGCGTCCTACTACGGGGTCGTGCAACCCGAGGACCTCCAATGGCACGTGCCATCGAAGCACATCGACCCGGCCCACTCCGAGCTGCTGGCTGCCTTCCTCGAACATGTCGACATCGCCGTGGCCATCCACGGGTACGGGCGCAGGCACCTCCGCTGGTCGCTGCTGCTCGGTGGCACCAACCGCGAGCTGGCCGGCCACCTCGCCGCCCACCTCCGACCGCGGCTGCCGGCCTACGAGATGGTCGCCGATCTCGACGGCATCCCGCGGGAGCTGGCCGGACAGCACCCCGACAACCCGGTCAATCGGGCCAGGTACGGCGGTGTCCAGGTCGAGCTGTGCCCGCTGGTCAGGTGGAACGTCGAGGGGTGGGGTTGGTCCGACAGCGGCGAGGTCGGGCGGGCGCCGCAGACCGAGTCGCTGATCCTCGGTCTGGCCGAGGCGGCCCGGGCCTGGACGACCGGGGCGGGTCGCTGAGGCTGGGTCAGGGCCCGAGCCGCGTGATCGACCACGACCCGTCGGCTCGCTCGTACAGCAGGCGATCGTGGAGCCGGTTCTCCCGACCCTGCCAGAACTCGACGCGGTGGGCTTCGACTGCGAAGCCGCCCCAGTGCGGCGGGCGGGGAATCTCGGCCCCGTCGTAGAGGGCGTCGAGCTCGGCGAACCTGGCCTCGAGCGCCTCCCGCCCGGTGACCACTCGGGACTGCGGTGACGCCCATGCGCCCAGCTGGCTGCCCCGTGGCCGGGTCGCGAAGTAGCCGTCGTTGTCGGCGTCAGCGAGGCGCCGGGCCACGCCCCGGACCCGGACCTGGCGCCTGAGCTCGGTCCAGAAGAAGGTGAGCGAGGTGCGGGGCTCGCGGGCGAGCTCGCGGCCCTTGTCGCTGTCGTAGTTGGTGAAGAAGACGAAGCCGCGCTCGTCGACCCACTTCAGCAGGACGATGCGAGCTGCCGGCCATCCGTCCTCGTCGACCGTGGACACGACCATGGCGTTGGGTTCCCAGAGCCCCGACGCCTCGACCTCTGCGAACCACCGGCGAAACTGCACGATCGGGTCGGGGTCGAGGTCACCCAGGTCGAGCCCCGCGCTCTGGTACTGCTCGCGCACGTGTCGGAGGTCCATGCGCCAGTATCGCCTGCGCCCGTCGTCGGCCTGCAGTCGGGCGCCACCGGTAGCGTCGGCGGTCGTGAACAGCCCGACCGTCACCGCCATCTGCCTCGGTGCCATGGCCGGCGCCGGCGCTCGGTGGGTGGTGGTCGAGGCCCTGGGCGACGGCGACTGGCCCTGGGGTCTGCTGGTCGTGAACACGGTCGGGTCGCTGGTGCTGGGCTGGCTGCTCGGCGGCGGCTGGCGGCCCGACGTGGGCCGGCTGCTGCGCCCGGCCATCGGCATCGGCTTCTGCGGCAGCCTCACCACCATGTCGGGCGTCGCCGTAGCGCTGGCGGAGCTGGGTCGCGACGACCGCTGGGGCGTCGGCACCGCCTACCTTGCGACCACGCTGGTCGCGGGAGCGCTCGCCGTGCTGGTCGGCGCCCGCTCCCGACGGCCGGCCGAGCCATGATCGCGGTCACGTTCCTCGGCCTGGCCATGCTCGGAGCGCTGGTCCGTGCGGTCGTGAGCGACCGAGCCAACGTGGCCTCGTTCCCGTGGGGCACGCTGGCCGTCAACGTCGCCGGATCGTTCCTGCTGGGCCTGATGGCGACCGCGGGGCCCGACACCGTGACCACCGCCGGCGTCGGAGGCCTGGGGTCGCTGACGACCTACTCCACCTTCAGCCACGAGTGGGTGTCGATGGGCCAGGCCGGAGCCCGGCGCGAGCTGGTCGTCTACCTGGCCGTGACCATCGTGTCGTCGATCGGGGC
>JBFJYB010000058.1:0-10413 GCA_041622835.1 Acidimicrobiales bacterium
GAGCTGATTGGGCCGGGCGGCCGCCTCGACGGTGACCTGCGACGGCTCGAAGCCGTTCTGGCGGGCGATCTCGTGGACGGCGGTCGTGGCGTCGGTGAGCGAGCCGGGCATGAACACCACCCCGCCCAGCGAGCCGGCGTCGGCCGCGTTCTGCTGGCGGCCGGCGTGCAGGTACCAGTTGCCGAGGTCGACGGCCAGGCCGGCGAACGCGATGAGCGTGGTCACCATCAGCGCCGCCCAGACCGCACTGATCCCGGCTTCGTCGTTCCGGCCGGCGCGCCGCCTCAGGGTGCGCATACCGTCGTCGACGGCAGAGGCTCGAGCCGCATCACCGTCTTCTCGGTCAGCGTCTTGTCGGCGCCGAACAGCCCCGTCGCCCACGAGTAGCGGCCCTCGACGTAGACACCGAGGTAGTCGGTGTCGGCGAGCGAGCCGCACGCCGACTGGTCGGCGGCCGGCCACTGCGCGACCAGATCGGCGAGCACCCACGTCTCGGTCGGTCCGTCCCAGTCGTACTTCCAGCACGTCGAGCACGACGTGAACGTGCCGTCCACCGGCTCGCCGGTCGTCGCGTCGGCCTTGTAGATCACGAGGCGCTCGACCGAGCCCGACGGGAGGTTGCCACGGATGGATGCCGCGACCGCCTCGGCCACCGCATCCTGGTAGTCGGTGGCCCGGGGCAGCGCCGATCCGACCCGGGCGCCCGAGCGGCTGGCGTTGTTGATGGTGTGCGAGTTGCGGAACAGCAGCCCGAACTCGAGCACGCCGAAGAACAGCACGACGAGCAGCGGCACGATCAGCGCCGCCTCGACCGCGGCCGCGCCCCGACTCGACCTGCATCGTCTCCGCACGGCGCCCAGCCCGTGGCTCATGGTCAGAGCAACCCGCCGTCCATGAGCCGGATCACGGCGGGCCCCATGATGACGATGAACAGGGACGGCAGGATGCACAGCACCAGCGGGAACACGAGCTTCACCGGCATCCGCATGGCCCGTTCCTCGGCCCGGAGACGCCGCTTCATGCGGGCCTCCTCGGCCTGGGTCCGGCAGACGTGGGCGATCGGGATGCCGCCCCGGTCGGCCTGGATGAGGGCCCGGACGAACAGGCGGAAGTCCTGGACCTGAACCCGGTCCAGGAGGTGATGGAGCGCCTCACCCCTCGACATGCCGAGGCGCATGTCGCGCAGGGTCCGGGTGAGCTCGTCGGCGAGGGCATTGTCGTTGGTCGCAGCCACGCGGGTCAGCGACGACTCGAGTCCCAGCCCGGCCTCGACGCTGATGACCATCTGGTCGAGCATGTCGGGAAGGTCGTTCTCGATCGTCCGCTGCCGCTTCCGGGCGCGGGCGTCGAGGATCAGGTCGATCCCCATGAAGCCGGCGGCCAGGAACGCGCCGGCCGCGGCCGCGGTCACGAGGCTCGGGTTGCGCAGGTAGACGAGCACACCCATCAAGACGCCGCTGACCAGCCCGAGCAGCTTGACCTCGAGGATGCGGGTCAGGGGCAGCTGCTCGGTGAGCGCGGCCTGGACCGCTCGCTGCTCGAGCAGCGTGGCGCGCTGGGGCGAGGTCAGGCGCCGAGCCAGCTTCGACCACACCGTCGGGCCGTTGCGAACGGTCTCGTCGGCCTCGAGCCGACGGATGACCTCGTTCAGGTTGCGGACCTCGACCGCTTCGGCACCGTCGCCGACGGCGACCATCACCGCGCCGCCGCGGGCGGCCCAGACCACGAGCGTGGCCGCGGCGCCGATCGCCAGCGCCCCGATCACCACCATCACCACGATCATGTCGTCGTCCTCACCTAGAACCGGAACTTCGCCATGCGCTGGAGCCAGATCGAGCCCGTCGCCAGGAGCCCGGCCGAGATCGCGATGAGGATCCAGCCGATCGTGCGGTCGGTGAGCTCACCGAGGTAGGCGGGGTTCAGGAAGGCCAGGGCCACGAACATCAGCGGCGGCAGCAGCGACAGCACGACGCCCGACAGCCGGCCCTCGGCGCTCAGCGCCTGGACCTGGGCGCGAACCCGGTTGCGGCCACGGACCGTGTCGGCGACGCGGTCGAGGACCTCGGCCAGGTCGCCGCCCACCTCGCGGTGGATCTCGATGGCGCCCACGACCCACTGGAAGTCGGCGCTGCCCATGCGCTCGCTCAAAGCGCCGAGCGACTCGGTCATGTCGCGCCCCAGCCGGTTCTCGTACAGCACCCGCTGGAACTCCTCTGACGTCGGCATGGGCGCCTCCAGGGAGACCGTGTCGATGGCCTGGAGGAGGCTCAGCCCCGAACGCATGCTGCCCGCGATGAGCTGGAGTGTCTCGGGCAGCTGCTCGGCGAAGGCGGCGCTGCGCCGCGAGTCGGCCCGGCTGGCCCACGAGCGGTAGAGCCCGACGACGATGGCCATGAGCACCATCGCACCCGGCAGGCCGAACATGAAGAAGCCGAAGAGCCCGGCACCGACCACGGCGAGCCGGACCATGTTGGCCAGCCCGATCCGGAGGTACGGGTCGCCGCCGGTCGACGAGGTGTCGACGTCGGTGCCCATACCCTCGTCCAGGGGGCGGACCAGCATGATGGCGACGACCGCCAGGCCGACCAGCAGGAGGAGGCGGCCGCCGAGCGCGACCGCGTCGCTCTCGAACGACTCGAGGCTCAGACCGAGGAAGGCACCGAGGGTCACCAGCGCGTTCCCCTGGCGTCGTCACCGTCGGGCGAGAAGATGCTGGCCGGCACGGCGATGCCCTGGTCCTCGAGCCGGTCCAGGAAGCCCGGGCGCACCCCGCTGGGGACGGTCTGACCCAGGAACCGGCCGTCGGGGCCGACGCCGGCGCTGAAGTCGAACCTGAAGATGTCGTTCAGCGTGATGACGTCGGTCTCCATGCCCGAGACCTCGCTGATGTGGGTGATCCGCCGAGTCCCGTCGCGGAGCCGGGCCAGGTGCACGATCATGTCCACCGCCGAGGCCACCTGTTCCCGCACGAACTTGATCGGCAGGTCGACGCCGGCCATCAGCACCATCGTCTCGACCCGCCGCAGCCCGTCGCGTGGGCTGTTGGCGTGCAGCGTCGACAGCGATCCGTCGTGCCCGGTGTTCATGGCCTGGAGCATGTCCAGCGCCTCGCCGCCACGGACCTCGCCGATCACGATGCGATCGGGCCGCATCCGCAGCGCATTGCGCACCAGGTCGCGGATCGTGATCTGGCCCCGACCCTCGACGTTGGGCGGCCGGCTCTCGAGCCGGATCACGTGCCGCTGGTGCATCTGGAGCTCGACCGCGTCCTCGATCGAGACGATCCGCTCCGACGCAGGAATGTACGACGACAGCACGTTCAACAGCGTCGTCTTGCCCGAACCGGTACCGCCGGTCACCAGGATGTTCATGCGACCGCGTACGCAGGCGGCGATGAACGCGCCGACCTGCGGGGTCATCGTGCCCATCTCGAGCAGGTCGTCGACGGTCATCCGGTCCTTGGCGAACTTGCGGATGGTCATGGCCGAGCCGTCGACCGCCAGCGGCGGGATGATGGCGTTGACGCGCGACCCGTCCGGGAGCCGGGCGTCCACCATCGGCGACGACTCGTCGATGCGGCGACCGATCGTGCCGGCGATCCGCTCGATCACCTGGCGCAGGTGGCCCTCGTTGGTGAACCGGCTCTCGGTGATGAACAGCCGTCCGCCCCGCTCGATGTAGATCGCGTCGGTGCTGTTGACCATGATCTCGGTGACGGTCGGGTCCTGGAGGTAGGCCTCGATCGGACCGTGCCGCAAGACGTCGTCGATGAGCCCCTCGGCCAGCCGCTCCTGCTCCAGCTCCGACAGCACCACGTCCTGCTCGTAGAGGAAGCGGCCGAGCTCCTCGATGATGAGCGACTCGAGCTGGTCCTCGCGGATCGCCCGGTCGTACAGCCGTGCGCCGAGGCGGGCCGACAGCTCGTCCCTCGCCCGGTTCTTGATGTCGAGCAGCTGGGCCGACAGCGGTCCGTCCTCCACCAGCGCCGGGAGCACGTCGCTGGTCGGATCGAGTGGCGCGCCGTCGTCGGCCTCGGAATCCTCCCCGGGCGCCGGCTCTTCGACCAGCTCGAAGTCGGGGCCGGACCCGGCTGGCTCGTCGGCCGGTTCGTCGACCGGTTCGTCCGCCCCGGTCGGGACGTCGTCGTCCTCGTCGGCCGCGTCGTCCTCGTCGGGGTCGGGGATCTCGGCCCACTCGTCCCACCGGTTGACCGTCGGCGGGGCCGACTCCGGCTCCACCGGATCGGGGGCATCGGTCGCCTCCGCGTCGTCGTGCGACTCCACCGGAGCCTCGACCGGCTCTGCCGCGGCGTCGGTCGCCACCGGCTCCACCGGATCGTCCTGCGACTCGACCGCGACCTCGGTCGGGTCCGCGACCGCGACCGGATCGTCCCACGACTCGACCGCGACCGGATCGTCCCACGACTCCGGCGGGACGTCGTCGGGTCCTGCGGCGGGCTCGTCGGTCGCCACCGGCTCCACCGGCTCCGCGACATCGACCGGATCGAGCGGGGAGACGGGATCGACCGGATCGGCCCACGGGTCGCTCGTGAGGTCTGGCGACGCGACCGGCGCCTCGACGGGGATCTCGGCCGCCACGGCATCGGCCAGCTCGCCCCAGGGGCTGCCGGGGATGTCGGTGCCGGCTGGTGGGCCCGGAGGAGTGGCCTCGGCCCGCTCCATCGGCGGCGGGGGCGCCCAGGGGAGCGCGGCCTCGGCCGGCTCGGCGCGATCCGCCTGGTCGGTGTGGTCGGGGGTGTAGCCGGAGTAGGGAGGGTCGGTCCAGGAGTCGACCGGCGTCTCATCGGGTCGGGACTCGGCCCAGCCGATGGGCGGCGGCGGGGCCGACCAGGGGTCGCCGTGGAGGCCGCCGGGGCCGGGGTCGGCCCACGGGTCGGCGGGCGGGGCGGCCGAGCGAGGGCTGCTCCATCCGGTCTCGCCCGCGACCGCGCCCGGATACCGCCTCTGGTTCCATTCGCCGTCGTCTCGCGGCTCGCTCAGCGCCTCGCTCCAAGCGGCGTCGCTCATGGGGGTGGCGTCGAGGGGCGAGCGGTCGCTGGTCGGTTGAGCGATCTGCTGGCGCATCCACTCCTCGTCGGCGCGCGGCGTGCGCGGCTCGGCCGGTGGCGACTCTGCGTGGGACCCATCGTCGGCCGGACCCGAGGTCGCCTGGCCGGCTTCGTCGCTGAGCCAGGGATCCCACTCGTTGTTGCGCCGTCCCCGCCGCCGGCGGCGGATCGGGGGCAGCGGGGGGAGCTCCTCGACCGGCGCGTCGAACCAGTCGGGCACGTCGGCCGTGGGCATGGTGTCGTCGTCGTCCCGGGTGCGAAGCGCCGGGAGCGTCTCGTCGATGTCGTCCTGCTTGCGCCTGAACAACGCCACCGTTCCTCCTCGTTCTGACTGGCTCGGTCTGGCTCGTCTGGTCTGGCTGGTCTGGTCTGGCTGGTCTGGTCTGGTCTGGCTGGTCTGGTCTGGTCTGGCTGGTCTGGTCTGGTCTGGCTGGTCTGGTCTGGCTGGTCTGGTCTGGTCTGGTCTGGTCTGGCTGGTTCGATCTGGGGGCTGGTCGGGTCTGGGCTCGTCGAGCCGGGGCTCGGTCGGGAGTGGGCCGATCAGCTCGCAGTCGCGTCGAGCTCGGGCAGGAAGCCCTCCGAGTCGATCACGCTGTCGCGGGACTGCACGCCCGGGCTCGTCTCGTCGGCGGTCTCGGGCTCGTAGGTGAGCCAGATGCGCCCGAACTCGAGGCCGTGGGCCAGCTTCTCGGCGTCGGCGGCCTGGAGCGCGAAGGTCACGTAGAACCGGCCCGACGGGGCGGCCTCGAGCAGCTCGTCGGAGCTCTCGGCGATCGGGACCGGCGCCTCGTCCTGGACGTTGCTGACGAGGATCTTGTGCAGCACCAGGTCGGTCACCCGCGCGTCGTCGTAGGAGATGATGATGCCGACCAGGTCACCCGGCCGCACCTGGCCACCTATGGCCCGCTGGGTGTCGAGGGCGGCGGTGATCTCCACCATCTCGTCGGGCACCTCGACGACCTCGGCGACGCCGGTGCCGGTCGGCTCGGTCGCATCGTCGGGGTCACCGGACTCCGCCTCGGCATCGGGCTCGGGGTCGTCGAAGGTGCTCTCGTCGACCGGCCCGTCGGTCTCGTCGACCGGCCCGTCGGTGTCGTTCTCGCTCCCGTCCCCGGCCGCGACGGCGGTACCGTCGCTGTCGTCGGGCTCGGTGACGGCCACCGAGTCGGAGGCAGCTGCCTGTACCGACCCATCGTCGTCTGAGCCGCGGGCGGAGAGGAAAAGCAGCCCTGCTCCGACCACAGCGAGCACCGCCGCGCCGAGAAAGGCGAGGGTTCTCCGATTCATCAGCTCGGTCCTCCGTACGTCGTCAGTCGGCCCATGGCCGTTCGCAGGACCCCGTGCCGGGGACCCTGCCCTGTTGTGATGTGGTTCCTGTCGGTCGATCACGGCCGAGGATGAGGGTTTCGAGCCCCTGGCGGCGGGCCTGGACCCGACCGAATGCGACCGAGAGGTTGTCGGCGCGCCCGGGCGTCGCCTTCACCGATCCAGCTGATCACGGTGGATGCAATGGGTCCGGCGCGCTACGCCGATCGTGCCTCGGTCGTCGTCGCGGCGGGGATCGTGGTCGTCGCCGTCGCCGAGGTCGCAACTGGATCAGAACGAAGATCAGGACGTCGGGTCGGTGACCTGGCCGACGAAGAGCATCAGGCCGGTGTCGACGTGGCGGATCACGTGGCGGGGAGGTCGATCCAATGAGACGTGGGCGCCGAGGCCCCGGTTCCGGCGGTCCGGGATCAGCCCGGCTCCGAGAGGAGAGCCTCGCCGCGGGGCTCGGTGCGCACGAAGGCTTCGTCGAAGGCGGGGGCCCGGATCGAGGTGGGGGCAGAGGTGGGCGTGGCGTCGAGCTCCCACAGGAGCGCAGGACGTTCGCCGTGCCAGCGGATCGCGAAGCCGAGCCGGCCGTGGACCGTCGGCAGCCCGAGGGCCTCGACCGCGACCCCGGGTGCGACGAGCGGTGCGGGCAGCAGGTCGAGCCCCTCGCCGGTCTCGTCGACCAGCGTGCGCCGGACCAGCATGGCCAGCAGCGCCGCGGTCGTCGGTTCGTCGCTCCTGGCCGGCGCCTCCCCCAGCGCGTCCCTGACCGCGTCGGGACGGTCGGCTCGGGCCGCCGACGCTCCGGCCAACGCCAGGTAGGCCGGACCGGCCGCGGGCTCGACCGCGCCCGACGGGGCGGGTCCGAAGAGCCCGCGCAACAGCTGGGCGGGGTCGTCGCGGTGAGCACGCCTTCGTGCCAACCGGGCCGCCGCCTTCCCGAGCGCAGCCGACGCTTCGAGTTGACCGTCGACGTCGGCGAGCCCCGCTGCGCCGTGCAGGCCCAGCTCGGCCCACACGACAGCCCAGGCCTCGGACCCGGCCGCGCTTGCCGGCCAGGGCGGACGCAGCCCGCGGCGAGGGCGCCACGACCGGCTCGGCCGGCCGAGCGCCGATGCCGACCGGGACGCGAGCGCCAGGCCGGGACCCACCAGGACCCGGTCGGGGCCGAGATGGGTGACCCGTGCCGCGGCCGCCAGCAGCGGGCCGGCCGACTCGGGAGCCGCGTCGGCGAACCGGGCGCCCAGCAGCTCCACGGCCGAGGTCGTCAACCCCCACTCCGCCAGCGCCATCGCCACGAGCGCGACGCTCGCGTCGTCGGCCTCGTGCTCCTCGGAGGCCAGCAGCAGGCGGTGGAGCCAGCCGCGAACGGCCCGATCGACGGCCCCGTCGCCGGTCTCGACGGTGGCACCCTCGTCGAGATGTCGGGTCCAGCCCCGTGTCACGGCATCGGGCCCCGGTACGTCGTCGGGCGGGGGGAGCTCGGTCCCAGGCGCGAGCCGGATCGCCATTCGCAGCGACGTCCGGTGAGGCAACGGCCAGAGGGCCACGGCCTCGGGCCCGTCCTCCTCGCGGCGCGCCGCGACCGGGGGTGGGCCCGCCTCGCCCGCCATTGCGACGGCGCGGGCGCCGGAGGGACCGGTCGGGCCGGCCACGGCGGCGCGCACGGGGCGACCCGGGCGGACCACCACCTGGCCGTCGGCGCTGACGCCGGTGGCGTCGACGGAGACGGTGGCCGGCCCGTTGCCGCCGGCCGCAGGTCGAACGCAGACGGCCGCCACGACCGGCACCGGGCTCGCGTTCTCGAGCTCGACCACCGCCACGGCGGCGGCGCCGGCCGGCGCCGGAACCGCCCAGGCGCGATGGACGACGTCGCCACCGGGAACCCGTACCCGCGTGACCACGACCCCCGGACCCTCGACGCTCTGGCGGACCGCGGCGTCGGTCGCGGCCTCGTGCCACCGCTCCTCCCCGCCGACGAGCCAGTCGACCACCCACGGCATGCCGGCCGGCGCGAGCCGACCCCGTTCGTCGACCTGGGCTCTCCCGGGCGCGCCGAGCGCGCCCAGCACCGTCCAGCTCATGGCTGTGCCATGACGGTCGCGGCTACTGCTCGGGCGGTGTCTCGTGGCTGAGGTCGCGGCCGAGCAGCCCACGGTACGCCTCTCGGGCGCTGCGGCCCCGAGCGACGACGGCGTGCACCTCGCGGGAGATCGGCATGTCGACGCCGTACAGCTCGGCCAGCTCGTTGACGACGCGGGCGGTCTTCACGCCCTCGGCCACCTGGTCCATCTCGACCACGATGTCGTCGATCGAGCGACCACGGCCGAGCTGCTCGCCCACGTAGCGGTTCCGGCTCTGGCGGCTCATGCAGGTGGCCAGGAGGTCGCCCATGCCGGCCAGGCCGGCGAAGGTGAGCGGCTGCCCGCCCATGGCCACGCCCAGCCGCGAGAGCTCGGCGAGGCCGCGCGTGATCACGGCGGCCCTGGTGTTGTCGCCGGTGCCCAGGCCGTCGGCCATGCCCGAGGCGAGAGCGATGACGTTCTTCAAGGCACCGCCCAGCTCGCACCCGGCCACGTCGCGGTTGAGGTACACACGGAAGAGCCGGGTCGTGAACACCTGCTGGAGCTTCTCTCCGATCACGTCGTCGGTCATGGCGATCACCGACGCCGCCGCGTCGCCGGCCAGGATCTCCTTGGCCAGGTTGGGGCCGGTCAGCGCGCCGGCGGGGTGTCCGGGCAGCACCTCGTTGGCGACCTCGGTCATGCGCAGCTTGGTGTCCTGCTCGAGACCCTTGGTGAGGCTGACGATAGGCACCCAGGGCCTGACGAACTCTGCGGCGGTGGTCAGGGTCTCGCGGAACACATGCGAGGGCACCCCCATGACCAGCAGGTCGGCCGAGCCGACCGCCTTCTCGAGGTCGGTGGTCGCCGTCAGGTCGGGATGGAGCTGGTAGCCGTCCAGATAGCGCGGGTTCTGCGACCGTTCGTCGACGGCCGCCGCGACCTCACGGTCACGGCACCACAGCACCGTCGGGGCGTTGTGGGCCGACAGGTGGGCAACGGTGGTCCCCCACGACCCGCCTCCGACCACCACCACTCGCATCGTCATGGGCATGCTCGCATCGTCATGGGCCCAAGTTAGTGCCAGTGGCGGTGACGGCGACCCGAGCCCATGGCCGCGGCCCTACCTACACTCGGCGCGATGACCCTCCCCGCCGCGGCGCTGGTCCCGGTGAAGAGCTTCCGCCACGCCAAAGAGCGGCTCGCACCGGCCCTCGACGCCCTGGCACGAGCCCGGCTGGCGCGCGACATGGCCACCACGGTGGTCGCCGCCGCGGCTCCGCTCCCGGTGGTGGTGCTGTGCGACACCGACGACGTGGCCGAGTGGGCGGCCGAGATCGACGCCGAGGTGCTGTGGTGTCCCGGAACCGACCTGAACGGCGCAGTGGGGAGAGGCGTCTCCGCCCTGGCGGCGCGTGGTGTCGAGCGGGCCGTGGTGGCCCACAGCGACCTCCCCCTGGCCACCTCGCTGGCCTGGGTCGCCGACTGGTCCGGGATCACGCTGGTCCCCGACCGCGTTCGAGACGGCACCAACGTGATCGGCGTGCCGACGGCCAGCGGCTTCCGGTTCTCGTACGGTCCGGGCTCGTTCTCCCGCCACCTCGCCGAGACGTTGCGCCGCGGCCTCGGTTTCCGGGTGGTACGAGATCCCGATCTGGCCTGGGACGTCGACGAGCCCGGCGATCTCGAGCTCCCGACCTCGGCCGCAACCCGGCTCGCTGCCACGCCCACCGCATCGTGACCGTCACGGGCACCGTGTCGCGCGACCTCCGCCCGCCTGGCCGGGCGTTGGCCATCGGCGCGCACCCCGACGACATCGAGTTCGGTGCCGGCGCCACGCTGGCCAAATGGTCGGCGGCGGGGTGCGAGGTGGCCCTGATGGTGTGCACCGACGGGTCGAAGGGCACCTGGGACGCATCGGCCGACATCGAGGCGCTGGTCGCCCGACGCCAGCGCGAGCAGGTCGAC
>JBFJYB010000059.1:0-10392 GCA_041622835.1 Acidimicrobiales bacterium
GCCGGAGCGGTGATGTGGTGGGCGTCGGCGGTGCTGGCCGACCCCAGGACCTCGGCGAGCGGGGTGGCGCCGCGCGCTTCGGCGATCTCGAGGGCTTCGAGGACCAGGATGCCGGCGCCCTCGGCGTGAAGGAAGCCGTCGCGCTCGGCATCGAAGGGGCGGGAGATGCCCGACCGCGAGGTGGCGGTCATGTTGATGAAGCCCTGCCGGGCCACCGGGCTGAGAGCCGCTTCGGATCCCCCGGTGACGACCGCGTCGGCGTAGCCGAGCGCGATCAGGCGAGCGGCGTTCCCTATCGACTGGGTGCCGGCCGCGCAGGCCGTGACCGTTGTCTCGCAGGGCCCCTGGAACCCGTAGCGCATCGACACCGAGGCGGCCGCGGCGTTGGCCATCATCATCGGCACGAGGAAGGGTGAGACCCGCTTCGGGCCCTTCTCGAGGAAGGTCTCGATCTGGGTCTCGAGCGTGGCGATGCCGCCGACGCCGGTCCCGACGAGCGAGCCGATGCGGGCCGGGTCGGCACTGAGCTCGCCGGCCTGCTCGAGCGCTTCGGCCGCCCCGGCGAGGGCGAACTGGGTGAAGCGGTCGGCGCGCCGGGCCTCCTTCGGGTTGTCGAAGAACGGCTCGGGGTCGAAGTCGGTCACGTGGCGCTCGCCTCGGGGGGCCGGTCCCAGGAGCCCCTCGAAGAACGCGTCCCGGCCGATGCCACAGGGCGCGACAACGCCGACGCCGGTGACGACCACCCTTCGGCGAGTCATCAGCCCTCGAGCTTTCCCGTCACCAGCTCGTAGGCGGCGCCGACGGTCTCGATCCCCTCGAGCTCCTCTTCCTCGACCGTGACACCGAACTCCTCCTCGAGTGCCATGACCAACTCCACCAGATCGAGGCTGTCGGCGTCGAGATCGTCGGCGAAGTGCGCTTCCATGGTGACCTGCTCGGTCTCGACGGCGAGCACGTCGACTGCGCATTTCTGGAACTTCTCGAAGTGTTCTGCGTCGCTCACTTGGGCTTCCTCCATTGGTTGATCGTGGTGCTCGAACTGGTGGCGTGGGTCATCGGGTCATCCGCCCATGGCCAGTCCGCCGTCGACGGGGATCACCGCTCCGGTGATGTACCCGGCGCCGTCGGATGCCAGGAAGGCGATCGTTGACGCGACCTCGTCTGTCGTGCCGAACCGACCCAGTGGAACTGCGGCCTCGATGAGAGCCTGGCGGTCGGCGTCGAGCGCGTCGATCATATCGGTGCGGATGGGACCCGGGGCCACGACGTTGACGGTGAGGTTGCGGCTCGCGAACTCCTTGGCGAGCGACCTGGCCAGGCCGACGAGCCCGGCCTTCGACGCGGCGTAGTTGGCCTGGCCGGACTGACCCCCGAGGCCGACGACCGACGACACGAAGATGATCCGGCCCCAGCGGCCCCGCATCATCGGCTTGACCGCCCGCTTGGCGACCCGGTAGCCGCCCACCAGGTTGGCGTCGAGGACGTCGACGAAGTCGTCCTCGGTCATCCGGAGCACGAGGTTGTCCTTCGTGATGCCGGCGTTGGACACGAGCACCTCGACCGGTCCGAGCTTGTCCTCGACCTCGGCGAAGGCCGAGTCGACCTGGTCGCCGTCGGTGACGTCGCAGGTGACGGCCAGCGCGCCGGTGGCCTCGAGATCGGCGGTCGGCGCCCCCCGGACCGTGGCGGCAACTCGGTGGCCGGCGGCGGCCAGCGACCTCACACAGGCCAGCCCGATCCCGCGGTTGCCGCCGGTGACCAGCGCGACCCGGCTCATCCAGGCCACCGGATCAGGGCGCTGGCCGAGGTCATCCCGGCGCCGAAGCCGACGAGCAGGACGAGGTCGCCGGCCGTGATCCGGTTGTTGGCCAGGGCATCATCGAGGGCCAGAGGTATCGACGCCGACGATGTGTTGCCCGTGCGGTCGAGCACGACTGCGGCCTTCTCCTCGGGGATGCCGAGCCGCCGCAGCGATGCGTCGATGATGCGGATGTTGGCCTGGTGGGGGACGACGATCGAGACGTCGTCGGCGGTCAGACCGGCCTGTTCGAGCGTCGCCTCGGCCGACGATGCCATGGCCAGCACCGCTTGGCGGAACACCTCGCGGCCGTCCATCCGCATCGTCCCCGCGTTCTCGCAGCTGAGGATGTGGCCGAGATCGCCTCGGGAGCCGACGTGCCAGCCGAGGATGTCGGTCGGCCCGTCGACGGCCTCGACGACGGCGGCGCCCGACCCGTCGCCGAACAAGATGGCGGTGCCGCGATCGGTCCAGTCGGTGATGTTGCTCAGCGTCTCGGAGCCGACGATGAGGATCCGCTGCGACCCGAGCTCGATGAAGCCGGCCGCGGCGACCAGGCTGTACACGAACCCGGAGCAGGCCGCGTTCAGGTCGAACGCGCCGCACGTCGCGCCCAGGGCGTCCTGGATGACACAGGCTCCGGCCGGCATGAGCTGGTCGGGCGACGTCGTGGCCAGGATGATCAGGTCGAGGTCGGCGGGTGAACAGCCGGCGGCGTCGAGCGCCCGCTGGGCCGCCTCGATGCCCCGGCCGTTGGTCGTGCCGCCGATGCGCCGCTCGCGGATCCCGGTCCGTTCGGTGATCCACTCGTCGCTCGTGTCGAGGGTGGCTGCCAGGTCGTCGTTGGTGACCACCTTCTCGGGCAGGGCAATCCCGAGGCCGGTGATGCGGGCGCCCGTCATCAGCCGGTCCGCAACCAGGCGATGGCCTGGCTCGGTGTGACCCGTTCGTCGGAGACGGCCAGGTACCCCATCAGCTGCCCCGAGAAGTGGGACCGGACGTCGACGTCACCGATCTGGCCGAGAAGTTGGCCGGCCTCGATCTGGGACCCGTCCGGCAGCCCGTCGACCGGATGGAAGATCCCGGCGCACGGAGCGACGATCAGCCGCTCGGTCGCGAACAGCGCTTCCCCCTCGTGCGAGCCGACGCCGCCGGTGGCGGGACCGGCCAGGTTCTCGAGCAGCGCGTCGATGTCGGCGGGCGTGTTCACCTTCAGGGTCCGGGAACCCTTGATGGTGCGCTTGGTCATCCCGGTCAGCACCGTGCCGGGACCGAGCTCGACGAAGGTGCTGAAGCCGTCGTCGGCCATCGAGTGGAGGGTCTGGCGCCACTTGACCGGGCTGCACAGCTGGCTGTTGAGCAGCCCGCCGCAGTGGGTGGCGACCGAGTGTGCCATGCCGTCGACGTTGGAGTACACGGGATGATCGGGATCACGGAACTCGACCTTGTCGATCGCCTTGCGGAGCCGCTCCTGGGCGGCCGCCATGTACGGGGTGTGGAAGGCGCCGCCCACCGGTATGGCCATCGTCCGCTTGGCGCCGAGCTCCTTGGCGATGGCCGCCGCCCCGCCGATGGCGTCGGGGTCGCCGGCGATCACGACCTGCCCTGGGGCGTTGTAGTTCGCGACCCACACGTCGCCGTCGGTGCGGGCACAGGCGCTCTCGACCTTCGTGTCGTCGAGGCCCAGCACCGCGGCCATGGTTCCCGGGCGCTCCTCGGCGGCGACCTGCATGGCCTCGCCGCGCTCGGCCACCAGCCTCACGGCGTCGCCGAAGTCGAGAGCACCCGACGCGGTGAGCGCGGTGTACTCGCCGAGACTGTGACCGGCGTGACCGGCGGCCTCGACACCGACCCGGCTCACGGCGTCGAGGGCGACCATGCTCGTCACGAACGTCGCGAGCTGGGCGTTGCGGGTGTGGCGGAGCTCGTCGTCGTCGGCTTCGAGCAGCAGGTGGGCCACGTCGCGGTCGGCCGCCTCCGACGCCTCGTCGACCAGCTCCCACGACTCGTGCTCGGTCCACGGCTCACCCATTCCAGACCTCTGCGAGCCCTGACCCGGATACGTGAATGCGATCATCAGATCCTCTCGGTGCGACTGCGGCGTGCCCGGGACATGGCGATGTGGTGCCGGTTGGTGTGGTGCGGGATGGTGTGCTGCGGGATGGTTCGGTGCCGGATGGTTCGGTGGTTCAGACCCGGGCTCCCGCTCCTCGGTTTCATGTAGCGATCACGGGGTGACCTCGGGCGGGCCCGGTGGACCGTACCGACGGAGGTTACGGGCGAACATGTACTCGCGCACGGCCCATCCGGCGCCGACCACGACGGCCAGCGTAGTGAGCCGTTTGAGGACCTCACTCCCGGTCATGGCCCGAGGGTACGCTCTCACTGCGTCACCTGCCCGGGTGGCGGAACTGGCAGACGCGGAGGACTCAAAATCCTCTGCCCTTCGGGGCGTGTGGGTTCAAGTCCCACCCCGGGCACTGTTCTTCGCTGCGGGCTCGCAAAAGGCTCGCGCCGCAGAGCGCAGGCGGCGTCCGCCCGACCGGCGGAGCCGGCTCGGGCTACCGGAGGCCGATGGCCTCGCCGTCGGCCGGGCGAGAGGAATCTGCCGTGTGAGCCGGTTGCGGCCGGCAGCGAGTGACCGCGCTACTTGCCGTTCCAGTCTCCGCTGATGGGGAGGTCCGAGGACCGCCCGTAGCTGAAGACGATATGGGCCCGGCCGGTCGTGTTGGCGTTGCGGAGGTAGTACAGCGACCCGCGGCGCACGCCGAAGGTGTCGATGCCGTCGCCGTTCCAGTCGCCGACCACCGGGACGTCGCTCGGCACCCCGTAGGCCAGCACGATGTGGGCGACGCCGGTCGTGTTGCGGTTGCGCAGGTAGAACACGTTGTTGCGGCGCACGCCGACGGTGTCGATGCCGTCGCCGTTCCAGTCGCCGATCACGACCAGATCGCCAGGACGTCCGTAGGTGAACTTGGTGACGGCGGCGCCGGTCACGTTGCGAGACAGCAGGTAGAACTTGGCGCCCTTGCGGTAGCCGACGGTGTCGATGCCGTCGCCGTTCCAGTCCCCGGAGAAGACCTGATCGGGCGTCCTCGGCAGGGTCACGGTTGCGCTGGTGGCGCCGGCGCTGTTCAGGTTGCGCATCATCACCGCTCTGCCTCTGACGCTGCCCACCGTGTCGGTACCGGCCGACGGCGCGGCGTCGGGTGCGCGGCAGCGGGTACCGCTGCTCCGACTGGTCACGACCGGCGAGCTGGGTGTGCTCGACGGGCTCGGCCGCTGGGCCACCGATTGCGACGACGCGACCATGTGGGCCGCGACGTAGACGTTGCCGTTGATGCACGCCACCCCGACTGCGATCTTGTCGGAGTCCAGCGAGAGCATGGCAGCGCGATGGCCGCTACTGCCCATCCAGAGATAGGGCACCCGCCCCGACGCGGCGCCGGCGCCCGAGGCCGAGAAGCCGATGTTCTCCTTGACCCCGTGCGGGTAGACGCCGAGGTCGAAGGAGTGCTGGATGTGGCCGACCCGGCGCATCTCCTCGGCGGCGCGCTGCGCATGGCTGTCGGAGATGCGGCTGAGGGCCGGGATGCCGCGCGCGGCACGCTCGGCGTTGATGGCGGCCGCGATCTCGTTGGCCATCGTGGCCTCGGTCGAGGTCCGGGCGCCGGCCGGCTCGGCCAGGACGACGACGACCGCCAGGGAGGCGGCCAGGGTGGCGAGCAAGGTGGCCATCGACACCGCGAAACCAAAACGGGGAAAGGGGGAAGTGCGGGTCATGCGAGTGATTCGGTTGGTGGCGAGGCCCGCGCCGCCAGCGACCATAGCGGCCCCACTCGCCGAGGTGGCGAATCCCGGTCGTCGAGTGGCCCGGCGGGTCAGCCGTCGGGCGAGGCCGCGTCGCCGTGTGGAGCGCGGTCGGGCGCGACGTGGTCGGCGACGAAGGTGGCGAGCGTTTCGGCGTCGACTGCGTCGCAGGTCTGCTTGGTGAGCCAGGCGGTGGCGACCACGCTCGCAGCAAGGTCGGGGTTCGGCGCGACAACGACGTCGGGCCCGGCCAGGCTCTCGAGCTCGGCCATCTCGTCGGGGACCAGGTCGCGGTGCTGGAGCAGGACCATGCCCTGTTCGAGCAGCGACACCTGCATCGCAGGTGGTAGTGGCGTGTCGCTGGTACCGGTGACCTGCACGCCGGCCACATGAGGCCCCGAGGTCGGCGGGTCGGTCACGTAGTCGACGTCGACGGGGTCGACGAGGTGGATGAACGACTGCGGGTCGAGCTGCTCACGAACCACGGGGCCGCACGCAGCCGAGCCGCCCCCCGTCCCGCACGCGCCGACGAGACCCGGGATTCCGCAGATCATGGCGGCGGTGAGCGCAGCGGGGATGGGTGGGCGGCGCCTCGTCATGGTTCAAGGGTGCCGTACACTTCGGCCATGTCGCGGTCGATCCTCGAACGCCGCCTCGCCGACACCACCGAGCGGATCAAGCAGCTCCGGGGCGATCTTCGCGTCGCCGACGAGCAGCTGGCCCACTTCGCCGACGAGGCCGAGGACGCACGGATCCGCTCTCTCGTGTCCGAGACCCCCCTCGCCGAGAAGGAGCACCGCGACGCGGCCAAGCACGCCGATGCCATGCGTCGGCATCGCGCCGCGCTGGTCGAGGAGATCGAGCAGCTCGAGGCGGCCCAGGACGAGCTGCTCGACCGTCTCGTCGCCGAGATGGGGTGACCGTGTCCGCGACCGACGGGCCCGATGCGAGCCAAGGCGGTGCCGGCGACCGTCCACCGTTGCGGATCGTCGTGGCCGAGGACGAGTCGATCATCCGGCTCGACCTCGTCGAGATCCTCGGCGACGAGGGCTACGAGGTGGTGGGCAGCACGGGGCGGGGGGACGAGGCGATGGAGATGGTCCGGTCGCTGCGACCCGACCTGGTGATCCTCGACATCAAGATGCCGGGGATCGACGGCCTCGAGGTGGCGCGGATGATCACGGCGGAGCGGATGGCCGCGGTCCTGATCCTCACCGCCTTCAGCCAGCGTGACCTCGTGACCCGAGCCACCGACGCCGGCGCGCTCGCCTACCTGGTCAAGCCGTTCGAACAGCGCGACCTGGTTCCGGCCATCGAGATCGCGCATGCCCGACACCTCGAGAACCTGGCCCTGGCGGACCAGGCAGCCGACCTGGCCGACCGGCTGGCCGCCCGCAAGCTCATCGACCGGGCCAAGGGGCGGTTGATGGACGAGCACGATCTCAGCGAACACGATGCGTTCCGCTTCATCCAAACCCGGGCGATGAGCGAGCGGACGACGATGGGTGCGGTGGCGGCGGCGCTGCTCGAGGGGTGGGCGAAGGCCGACGACGACGCCGGTGGCTGAGCCGACCCCCGCGGCCCGGACATAGAGTGCCGCCGTGAGCACGGTGATGCTGATCGACGGGAACTCGCTGACCTACCGCGCCTTCTTCGCGCTCCCGACCGACATGGCCACCGCGTCCGGCCAGGTCACCAACGCGGTCTACGGCTTCACGTCGATGCTGATCAACCTGTTGCGGGACCACACGCCCGACTCGATCGCGGTCGCCTTCGACCGCCCCGAGCCGACCTTCCGGCACGAGCGGCTCGAGACCTACAAGGCGAACCGGGAAGCGGCGCCGGACATCCTGCGTCAGCAGATCGGGCTGGTGCGCCAGGTGATCGAGGCGCTGAACATCCCCATCATCGAGCAGGCCGGGCTCGAGGCCGACGACATCCTCGCCACTCTGGCGACCCGGGCCCGCGACCGGGGTGACGACGTGATCGTCGTGACCGGCGATCGCGACACCTACCAGCTGGTCGAGGACCCGCACGTCAAGGTGCTCTACAACAAGCGGGGGGTGTCGGAGTACGTCCTCTACGACGAGGCGGGGATCGAGGAGCGCACCGGGGTCAAGCCGGCCGACTACGTCCAGTACGCCGCGCTCCGGGGCGACAACTCCGACAACCTGCCCGGCATCCCCGGCGTGGGCGAGAAGACGGCGGCCAAGCTGGTCAACACCTACGGCGATCTCGACGGCATCTTCGCGGCGGTGGACGACCAGACCCCGAAGCTCCGCGAGAACCTCGGCCGGCACGAAGACCAGGCTCGTCTGAACGCCGAGCTGATGGTGCTGTTGCGGGATGCCGAGGTCGACGTCGACCTCGACTCGCTGGTGATGGGCGCGGTCGACGTCGACGAGGTCCGGTCGCTCTTCGACTTCCTCGAGTTCCGCTCGCTGTACGACCGGCTGGCCGAGGCGCTCGACACCGACCTCGGTGTGAGCTCGGCGGGTGCCGAGGTGATCGAGGCCGAGACCGAGATCGTCGACGCCGACCGGGCCGCCGAGCTGCTGCGATCGCTCGCGGCCGGCTCGGGCACCGTGTCGCTGGTGGCGGGCTGGCTCGACGACGCCGAGCGCGACCTCGGCGGTGTCGCCGTCGTGATCGACGCAGATTCGGCCGAGGTGGCGTGGTTCCCGATCGAGGTGATCGCCGAACCGGCCGTGGCCGAGGCGCTGGCCGAGCTGTCGGGTCCGGCGGGGCGGCCCATCGCCTCCCACGGCGCCAAGCCGCTCCTGCGGGCCGGGCTCGACGTCGAACCGCGGATCGAGATCATGGGCTTGGCCCTCGACACCGCGCTGGCCGCCTATCTCCTCGATCCGGCCGAGTCGAGGTACCTGCTGGAGGAGCTGCTCATCCGCTACGCGTCCAAGGAGCTGCCCGACGCGGGCGCCGCGGCCAGCGGCCAGCTCGATCTCGACGGCGACGCGGTCGGCCTGCCCCAGGCGACCGCCCGGAGGGCGTTGGCCGTCGCCAACCTGGTGGAGCCGATCCTCGCGGCGCTCGACGCGCATGGGCTGCGCACCCTCAACGACGACATCGAGGTCCCGCTCGTGCGGGTGCTGGCCAAGATGGAGAGCGTCGGGGTCGCGGTCGACGTCGCCGAGCTCGAGCGGCTGCGTGACGAGCTGAACGCCGAGGTGGAACGACTGCGTGAGGCGGTGATCGCCGACGCCGGCCACGACTTCAACGTCAACTCGACCAAGCAGCTCCGTGAGGTGCTGTTCGACGAGCTGGGCCTGACCCCTCAGAAGAAGACCAAGACCGGCTACTCGACCGACGCCGCCACCCTCGAGAAGCTGCGAGGCGAGCACCCGATCGTCGATCACCTGCTCGACTACCGCGAGGTGGAGAAGCTGCGGTCGACCTACGGCGAGGGCCTGCTGGCCGAGGTCGGTCCCGGCGACCGCATCCGCGCCACGTTCAACCAGACGGTGGCGCGAACCGGCCGGCTGAGCAGCGATGCCCCCAACCTGCACAACATCCCGGTCCGAAGCGACACGGGGCGGGCCTTCCGCAAGGCGTTCGTCGCCGGCGACGGCTACGAGCTGCTCGTCGCCGACTACAACCAGATCGAGCTCCGCTGCATCGCCCATCTCGCCCAAGATCCGGGGCTGATCGCCGCCTTCGAGCACGGTGACGACATCCACGACGAGACCGCGGCCCGCGTCTTCGACGTCGACCACGCCGACGTCACGGTCGAGCAGCGGTCGAAGGCGAAGATGGTGTCGTACGGGTTGGCCTACGGCATGGAGGCCTACGGGCTGGGCCAGCGGCTGAACATCCCGACCGAGGAGGCGGCGGACATCCTGGCTGCCTACTTCGAGGCGTTCCCGGCGGTGAAGGCCTACATGGAGTCGACGGTGGCCGAGGCGCGCGAGCGGGGCTACACCGAGACGCTGTTCGGGCGACGGCGCCAGATCCCCGAGCTGAGCTCGAGCAACTTCCGCATCCGCCAGGCCGGCGAGCGCCAGGCGATGAACGCCGGCATCCAGGGTCTGGCCGCCGACATCTTCAAGGTGGCGCTGGTTCGCATCGACCAGGCACTGGTCGACCAGGAGCGGGGGAGCCGGCTCATCCTCCAGGTGCACGACGAGGTGATCCTCGAGGTGCCGCCGTCGGAGCTCGAGGAGGTCGAGGAGCTGGTCGTCGAGACCATGTCGTCCGCGTTCGACCTGAGCGTGCCGCTCGACGTGAACGTCAGCACCGGCCACACCTGGGCCGCCGCGAAGTAGCGGCGAGGTGCACTGGTTCGAGCCGCTGGCCGAGCATCTGGGCGAGGCGTATCTGCGGTACTCGTTCACGAAGGGGACCGAGAACGAGGTCGGCTTCCTGGTGGCCGAGCTCGGGCTGGAGCCGGGTCATCGGGTGCTCGACGTGGGGTGCGGGCCGGGCCGGCACGCCCACGCGCTGGCCCGACGCGGGATCGAGGTGGTCGGCGTCGACGTGTCGCACCGGTTCGTCGAGCTGGCGACCCGGGATGCGCCCGACGGCGCCACGTTCCTGCGGCTCGATGCCCGGTCGCTGCCGTTCGAGAGCGAGTTCGATGCGGCTATCTCGTTGTGTCAGGGGGCGTTCGGGCTGTGCGGCGGCCCCGGCGCGGAGGGCGTTGTCGATCCCGACGCCGTGGTGCTCGCGGGGATGGCGCGGGCGGTGCGGCCCGGCGGGAGGATCGCGGTGAGCGCGTTCTCCTCCTACTTCCAGCTGAGATGGCTCGAGGACACCGACGACTTCGACGC
>JBFJYB010000060.1:0-10088 GCA_041622835.1 Acidimicrobiales bacterium
CATCGGCGACGCCGCCGGCCTGATCAACCCGATGAACGGCGAGGGCATCGACTACGGCCTCGAGTCGGGCATGCTCGCCGCCGACCTGTTCGTCGCCGACCCCGTCACTGCACCGGCGCGCTACGACGAGCTCGTGGGCGAGCGCTTCGACCGGTTCCTCCGCACCGGGCGGCGGTTCTCGTTCCTCATCGGGCACCCGTGGATCCTGAGAACGGGGTTGCGGCTCGCGGTCGGCACGCAGTCGATCGCCACTATCACGCTGGCGGTGATGGGCAACCTGGTCGACTCCGAGACCCCGGGGGCGGCGGGTCGGGTCCTGGCGCTCGCCGACCGCACCCTCGCCGCCGCCGACCCGATCTTGCGTCGCACCCGAGCCGCCGCCTGACCGACGGGCCGCGCCCCGTCGAGCGCGTAGGCTGGCTGACCAGACCCGGACCCGGAGGCACCCCGTGAGCTTCGAGCAGCTCGTCGCGATGGCGCGTCGCAACATCGAGCACGTCAAGGCCGGCACCCAGGACCAGGAGGCCGGTGTGTTCACGGTGCCCGCGTCCGACTACGTCGACGCCGACCGGTGGCAGCGCGAGGTGGACGCCATCTTCAAGCGGCTGCCGCTCGTGCTCGGGTTCAGCTCCGAGCTGCGCGACCCCGGCGCCTACAAGGCGATCGAGGTCGTCGGCGTTCCCGTGCTCATCTCTCGCGCCGCCGACGGCGCGGCGCGCGCCTTCGTCAACATGTGCAGCCACCGCGGCGCCATCGTGGTGGACGAGGGGGTCGGGACCGCCCGCCGCTTCGCGTGCCCCTACCACGGGTGGACCTACGACCAGCACGGCGATCTCGTCGGCATCCCCGATCGGACCGAGTTCGGCGACATCGACCCCGCCTGCCACGGGCTGACCGCGCTGCCCGTCGCCGAACGGGCCGGGTTGATCTTCGTCGGCCTGACCCCCGGCTCGGGTCTCGACGTCGACACCTTCCTGGGCGGCTACGACGAGCTGCTCGCCCACCTGCGGTTCGACGACTGCCACGTGGTGGGTCACAACGTGATCGAGGGCCCGAACTGGAAGGTCGCCTACGACGGCTACCTCGACTTCTACCACCTGCCGGTGCTGCACCGTGAGTCGTTCGGGCCCGACATGGGCACCAAGGCGCTGTACGACGCGTGGGGTCCCCACCAGCGGGTGACGATGCCCAACCCGAGCTACCTGAAGCTCGAGGACCAGCCGTCCGCGCAGTGGGACGAGACCGAGCTCATCGGCGGCGTGTGGACGATCTTCCCCCACGTCTCGGTGGCCGGGTTCGACGCCGGCTTCCACGTGTGGATGGTGTCGCAGCTGTTCCCCGGACCGACGCCCGACCGCTCGACGACGATCCAGAACTTCCTGGTGACCGAGGAGCCGACCGACGAGATGCGGGCCGCGGCCGAAGGTCAGGCCGCCTTCCTCGAGCAGGTGGTGCGCGACGAGGACTACTACACCGGGCTCCGCATCCAGCGGGCACTGGCCACCGGCGCCAGGCCGCACGTGATGTTCGGCCGCAACGAGGGCGGCGGCCAGCGCTTCCACCGCTGGGTCGCGGCCCTGCTCGATGCCGGCGACGACGAGCTGGCCGAGGTCTTCTCGACCCGGGTCGACGCCGCGGGTTGACCTCCTCCGGTCTCAGCTCGCTCGGCGGACCGCGGCCAGCAGCTGGGCCTTGTTCATCGTGCTGCGGCCCTTGACGTCGAGCCGCTTGGCCTCGGCCATGATCTCGGCCTTGGTCGAGCTGGCGTCCACCGCGGCCTTGGCGGCCGGGGCCTTCTTCGGCGCCGCCTTCTTCGCCGCCGCCTTCTTCGCCGACGCCTTGCTCGCCGGTGCCGCCTTGTCGTCGCGACTCACGAAGTCCTGGGCCGCGTCCTGCACCTGCTCGGCCCACTCGCTCAGGCGCCGCCGCGCCTCGCGGTTGGCCTTGCGACTGCGCTGCATCAGGTCGGCGGCGTTCTCCGGTAGCTGACGCTGGACGTTGTCGAGAAACTTCTCGAACCGGTCGTCGAGCTCCTTCATCTGCTGTTGGATCTCCTCGACGACGCGCTTGTACGCCTTCTCGATGTCCTCGAATCGTTCGTCGATGCGGTCCCTGGCGGCCATGCACGCTCCTTTGCTCGCTGACCAACGATACGCGCCCGTGCCAGCCCGGGGCCCATTGGTTCGAGCCATGCGGGTCGCGGCGCTACCGTCGGAGCCGTGGCACGACGTCCTGACGACGCCGACGCGCCCGACGAGCCCGACGGTCCTGCCGGCCCCGAGATCCCCATCGGCGCCCGCATCGAGCTGCCGCGCCGTGGCACCACCTTCGTCCGGAGGGCTTCGGGGCCAGATGGAGCGCCCACGGTCGTGTTGCTCCACGGCTGGCTCGCGACCGGCGCGCTGAACTGGTACCGCTGCTTCGAGCCCCTGTCCGAGCACTTCGACGTCCTCGCCGTCGACCACCGGGGCCACGGCCGGGGAATCCGCTCGAACCGCCGATTCCGGCTCGCCGACTGCGCCGACGACGTTGCCGCTGTGCTCGACCACCTCGGAACCGGTCCGGTGATCGCGGTCGGATACTCCATGGGTGGGCCGATCGCGCAGCTCCTGTGGCGGGCGCACCCCGAGCGGGTGGCCGGGATGGTGCTGATCGCGACCGGCGCCGAGTTCGTGAACGGCAACCGGCACCGGTACGCGGCGTCGACGCTGCTCGTCGCGGCCGCCGGCACCCGCGTCGGAGCTGCGGCCGCCTGGGTACCGAGCCGCATCGGCCGCGCCCTGCTGGGGTTCGACCGACCCCGCGAGCGGCCCAACGAGCTGGCCGAGTGGGCTCGCCGGGAGATGGCCCGCCACAGTGGGCGGGTGATGCTCGAGGCGGCCCATGCCATCGCCAACTACAGCGCCAAGGACTGGCTGGGCGGGGTCGACGTGCCGACGACGGTGATCGTGACCGAGTCGGACTCGGCGGTTTCCCCCGAGGCCCAGTTCCGGATGGCGATGGCCATCCCGGACGCCAGGATCCGGCGCATCGCGGCCGGTCACACGAGCCTGGTCCTCCCGGAGTTCGGCGATCTGGTGACCGAGGTCTGCCTCGACGTCGACCGGCGAGCCCGAGGCAAGGAAGCGGCCTGATGCCGGCGCTGTTCCTGGCCTGGGCCGTCGTCGCCGCCCTGGCCACCTTCGTCACCGTCTTCCGCGTGCGTCACCCGGCGATCCTGGGTCTCCCGATCATGATGACCGGCTGGCTCGTCGGCGAGTACGCGTTCTTCCACCTGGCGTGGCAGGCAGTCGCGGTCGCGCTGTTCGTCGGGTTCGGGGCGCTGAGCGGGCCGGCCGGCGTGGTCGCGCTGCTGGTCACCCTCGTGTCGTGGGCTGGTCTGGTCGCCGCGTGGCGCGCGGCCCGCCTGGCTCGGCCGAGCGCCGAAGCGGCGCTCCGGGCCGGCCTCGGCGCCGACTACCTCGAGCGGCTCGACCCGGCGCGCCGGGCCGGCCTGCGGGAGCGTCCCGAGCCGGGACTCACCCGCCGTCCGCTGCGCCACGACCGAGCCGGGATCGAGTTCGAATCCGACGTCGCCTACGGCGAACACGGCCGGCGCAACCGGCTCGACGTGTACCGCCCCGCCGAGCTCGACGGTCCGGCGCCGGTCGTGATCCAGGTGCACGGTGGCGCGTGGGTCATCGGCCACAAGCGGCAGCAGGCGCAACCCCTGCTGCACCGGCTGGCGCGCAACGGGTTCGTGGCGGTGTCGATGAACTACCGCCTCGGTCCGAAGAACCGGTTCCCGGCCCAGATCGTCGACGTGAAGCGCGCCATCGCGTGGGTGCGCGAGAACATCGCCGAGCGGGGCGGCGATCCGGCGGCGATCGTGCTGACCGGCGGTTCCGCCGGCGGCCACCTGACCTCGCTCGCTGCGCTCACACCCAACGATCCCGAGCTCCAGCCTGGCTTCGAGTCGGTCGACACCACGGTCGCCGGGTGCGTGCCGTTCTACGGGCCGGCCGACTTCCTCGACCGCGACCGCATCCGCGGCCGCTTGGCCTCGATGGAGCCGATGCTGAAGAAGATGGTGATGCCGGGCAGCTCCCGGGACCATCGCGAGCTGTACGACGCGATGTCGCCGCTCAGCCGGGTGCACGTCGACGCCCCGCCGTTCTTCGTCATCCAGGGGTCCCACGACGTGCTCGTCTGGCGAGAGGAGACCCGGCTCTTCGTCGAGGCCCTGCGGGCGGTCTCCCGCCAGCCGGTCGTCTACTGGGAGGTGCCGGGCGCGCAGCACGCCTTCGACACCTTCAACTCGTGGCGCAGCGCCGCCGCAGTCGACGCCGTCGAGCGCTTCGTGGCGTGGGTGGCGGCATCGGTGTCCGCCCCGCCGACACGGATGTGAGCCGACCATGAGGCGCGTCGCCGGGCCCGACGCCGCCTTCCTCTACGGCGAACGCCCCGAGTGGCACTTCCACGTCTCGGCGGTGGTGATCGTCGAGCCTCCCGCCCCCGATCGCTTCTCGATCGACGAGGTCCGCCAGGTGCTGGCCAGCCGCCTGCACCTGGTGCCGCAGTTCCGCTGGAAGCTGCTCGAGGGGCCGTTGGGTCTCGACACACCGATCTGGGTCGACGACCCCGGCTTCGACATCGACAACCACCTGCACCGCGTGGCGCTCCCCGCGCCCGGCGACGAGCGGGCCCTCGGCGACCTGGTGGGCACCCTGGTGGGTTTCAAGCTCGACCGGGCTCGCCCCCTGTGGGAGATGTGGCTGATCGAGGGGCTTCAGCACGGCCGGGTGGCGCTCCTCAGCAAGATCCACCACGCGATCATCGACGGCGAGTCGGGGGCGGAGCTGGCCACGCTGCTGTTCGATCTCGAGCCCGACCCCGAGCCGACCCCCGACCCGCCACCGTGGACGCCGGAGCCCCCGCCGAGCGATCTCGAGCGGCTGGCGGCCAGCGCCACCCGGGCCGCGCTGTGGCCGCTGAAGGTCGGCCGCTTCGCGACCCAGACCGCGCAGCAGGCCGCCACCATGCTGCGGTTCGCTCGGCGCAAGGACCCACCGGCCCAGCCGTTCCAGGCGCCGCGGACCTCGCTGAACGGGCACCTGACCCCGAGCCGGACCTTCGCCAGTGCGCCGGTCTCGCTGCAGGCGGCCAAGCAGGTCAAGGACGCCTTCGGCGTGAAGCTGAACGACGTGGTCCTCGCCATCAGCGCAACTGCGCTGCGCGGCTATCTGCTCGACCGTGACGAGCTGCCCGACGCCCCCCTCGTCGCCCAGATCCCGGTGTCGGTCCGCAGCGGTGACACCGACCACGTCGGCACCAAGGTGGCGGCCATGTTCTCGTCGCTGGCGACCGACGTCGCCGACCCGGTCGAGCGGCTGCACGCCATCCACGCCGCGACCCGCAGCGCCAAGGAGATGCGCGAGGCGATGTCGGCCCAGCACATCATCAACCTCACCGAGACCACGCCGCCGGCCCTCATCGCCCTGGCCGCCCGCATGTGGACCGAGGCCGGGCTCGACGGCCGCACCCCCCCGATATTCAACCTCATCATCTCCAACGTTCCGGGCCCGCCGTTCGACCTCTACATGGCCGGGGCCCGGGTCGAGGCCATGTTCCCGATGGGGCCGCTGCTGTACGGGTCGGGCATCAACTTCACGATCGTCTCCAACGCCACCCGCCTCGACTTCGGTCTGATGGCCTGCCCCGACCTGGTGCCCGACGCCTGGGACATCGCAACCCGGATCCCCCCGGCTCTGGACGAGCTGACCCACGCCCTGGATCTGTGACTGCTCGGGCCCACCAGGTGGGCCCCAAGCAGTCAGAGATGGAGGGTGGGTCGGTGGGAATAGCGTGGGGGGATGATCGATCCTGCCCAGCGAACCGTCATGATCTCGGGGGCCAACCGGGGGATCGGCCTGGCCATCGCCCGGCGGCTGGCCGCCGACGGCTACCAGCTCAGCCTCGGAGGGCGCGACCGCGACGCCGTCGAGGCCGCCGCGGCGACGCTGCCGACCGACGCGGTGACGACCGGCCGGTACGACGCCGCCGACCGCTCGTCGCCGGCCGAGTGGGTCGCCGCCACCGTCGAGCGCTTCAGCGGTGTCGACGTCGTCGTCAACAACGCCGGCATGCTCGACCGGACCCGAGTCGAGGACCTCGACGACGCCATCCTCGACGAGCTCTGGGAGGTCAACCTGAAGGCCCCGCTGCGCCTCGTCCAGGCCGCGCTACCGCACCTGCGGGCGTCGGGTCGGGGCCGGATCGTGAACGTGTCGTCGCTGTCGGGCAAGCGGGTCAAGAGCCCGGTGTCGCCCGGCTACGCGATCTCGAAGTTCGCGCTCCAGGGCCTGACCCACTCGCTGCGGATGGCCACCTGGGACGACGGCATCAGGGTGACCGCGCTGTGCCCCGGGTTCGTGTCGACCGATATGACCGCCGAGCTCGGGCTCGACGTCGATCAGATGGTGCAGGTCGACGACCTCGCCGCACTGGTGTCGACGGTGATAGCCCTCCCCAACACCGCCTCGGTGGCCGAGCTGCTCGTCGCCTGCCAGCTCGAGGCCTCTGTCTGATCGACTCGCCTCCGCCCTCCATGGCGTCTCAGGCCGGGGCCCGGCGGAGCGGTTCGAGGGCCTCGATGTAGTCGGTGAGCCGGCTCGCGACCGACATCACGATGTCGGGCTCGTCGAGGTCGGGCTCGATCCACGCCTCGGACAGCCGGCGCCAGTCCTCGGGCCGGCCGAAGAACGGACCGGCCGCGGCCTCGTCGCCGAGCACCGGCCGCCACCGCTCCTCGGCGGCCACCAGCCGGGCCAGGACCGCCTCGTTGGCGGCGAGGCTCGGCTGCTCGGCGTGGAACCCGATCTCCAACGCCCGGCCCGGCTCGCCGTCGACCAGCCGCCGGGAAACGACCTGGGCCTCGTAGTGCTCCCGGCTGGCCTGCTCGTCGAACCACACCTTGATGCCGTGCCGGTGGGCCCGGTAGCCCCACGTCCCGAGCTCGTCGGGCAGCAGTCCCCGTAGCGCGTCGGCCACGTGCTCGAACAGCGACAGCTCCACGACCAGAGCTTGTGCCAGTTGTCCTCCGGGGGCCAGCCGACACCGCTCCTCTCGCCGCCGCTCAGCCCGGCACGAGCTCCTCGATGGTGGCCGGATCGGGCAGGCTGATCGCGACGTCGAAGCCGGTCAGCTCGACCTCGACGCGCCCATCACCCTCACGGGTGTCGGCGGGCATGACGACGAGCCGGCGGACGACGCCGGCGCCGTCGACCCATACGGTCGCGATGAGCTGCTCGGCCTCGGTGGTCGCGACCAGCGCCGCCAGGCTCTCCGGCGCATCGCCCCCGGCGTCGGAGACGGACTCGGCGTCGAGGCGGACCGTCTGGACCTGCACCTCGGCGCCTCCCACGACATCGGCCCCGGCGTCCAGGAGGTCGGGCGATGCGACGCCCAGGGTGGCGAACAGGGCCGCCACGCCCTCGATCATCGGCTCGACCAGGTCCGCGGCGGGCGGGAGCGAGATGGCCTCGTCGGCCCGGTACCAGGCCTCGGGGTCGAAGGGTCCGCCGTCCTCCGGGACGTAGCTGGTCCAGAAGGGATCGAGCCCGGACGCGGCCAGACCGTCGGGGAGGTAGGCCAGCCTCAGCGGTCGGGTCGGCGGGACCTCGTCGATGTCGCCCGGGTCGCCCGTCAAGCGCAGCTCGACCTCCATCACGCCCACGCCCCGGTCCCGGTCGTACCCGCCCACGAGTCGCGCCACGACGATGCCGCTCTCGTCCCTGAACCGAGCGTCGATCCGCCACTCGTAGGTGGCGATCTGCTCCGGGTCGACCAGGTCGACGCCCGGTGTCGGAGTCGCCGCCGGCGGGGTCGGAGAGGTGCTGACCTCGACGTCGCCGCGGGCGCAGGCTACGGCCGCGATCGCGACCAGGGCCGAGACTCGCCAGATCCGCACGTCTCCCTCCGTCAGTCCGCCAGCACGGCGATGATGTCGGCGACGTTGCTGGCCTCGCGTGCCTTGATGATCCAGTTGGCGGCCGACACCAGCGGGCCGGGGTGCAGGATCAGGTGGCCGAGCGCGGCGGTCTCGTCGTCGCGGCGGGCCATGAGCGAGTCGTGAGCCGCGCCGGGCGCCAGCTTCAGGGCGAACGACCATGCCTCGCGGCGGGCCACGTCGATCGAGAAGTTGATGATCGCCCTCTCGGTGCGGCCTCCGACCCGGTTGAGCAGCGCGAGCCACGGCGACAGCTCGTCGATGTCGGCCAGCGCCGCGCCCGAGAGGTAGGCGAGGATCTCGTTGATCCGGTCGAAGTCGGCCCGCAGTCCGTCGATCTCGTCGCCGGGGCAGACCGCGGCGGCCGCCGCCCCGAGATCGAGGTTGATGTGGGCGTTGATGCCCAACAGCAGGTTCTGGACGATGATCAACCGCGAGCTCGCCGCCGCGTCGAACGCGATCTGCCACGACCGGCGGCACGGCTCGCCCCGGGCGTAGGCGTCGTAGGCGTCGAGGTAACGGCCGGCGAAGACCACGTCGAGGCGTTCCATCCGCTCGTTGTCCTCGAACACGTCGCCTTTGGCGATGTCGTCGCGGACGGCGACGGTGACCTTGCGGTAGAGCGCAGCGAAGTAACCGAGCCTGCTCCGGCGGTCGATGCAGTCGTCGATGATGGTGGTCAGGTCGGCGACGACCCCGTCGATCCCCCCGGCCCGGTCGACGCCGCCGCCCACGGCCTACTTGCCCTCGAAGCTCGGCTCGCGGCGCTCGACGAAGCTGGCCACGCCCTCGGCCGCGTCGTCGGTCGCGGCCAGCTCGGCCTGATCGGGACCGAACCGGGCCACCGCGGCCTCGTGCCCCTCCAGCACGTAGCGACGGGACGACGCCTTGGTCGCCTGCACGGCCAGCGGCGCGCCGCGGGTGATGATCTCGGCGATCTCGATGGCCCGGTCGAGCTCGGTGCCGACCGGGACCACCTCCTGGACGAGCCCGATGCGGTAGGCCTCGGCCGCGTCGAACTCGTCGCTGGTGAGCAGGTGGTACATGGCGTTGCCCCAGCCGCATCGCTGGACGAAGCGGATCGTCGCGCCACCCGTGGCGTGGATGCCCCGCTTGGGCTCGAGCTGGCTGAACCGGCAGTCGTCGGCGGCCACGACGATGTCGCCACCCAACATCACCTCGATGCCCAGCGTGTAGGTGATGCCCTTCACCGCGGTCACCACCGGCTTCCGGCAGGCGCGCCCGAGCCCGAACGGGTCGACCCGGGCCGTGTCGTCCTCGCGCCGGACCCCCTCGGCCATGCGGGCCGTCCACTTGGGCAGGTCGAGGCCGGCGGTGAAGTGGGGACCGTGGGCGTGGAGCACCCCCACCCACAGCTCGGGGTCCTCGTCGAGCCGGGTGTAGGCGTCGACCAGCTGGTCCATCATCTGCGGCGTCACGCCGTTGAACTTGGCCGGGCGGTCGAGTCCCATCAGCAGGATCCGCCCTCTCGTCTCGACGGTCACGCCGCCCTCGCCGGTGTCGGGGCCGGTCGACCCTGAAGTCCCTGAACTCTCGGTGCTCACCATGACCGGAGACTACGACGACGGGTGTGGCGCCGTCGCCGCACGCCACTGGGCCTTTCGGCTCAGTGGGTATCTCCTCCGGGTCTCTGGGCCGTTCGACCTATCGGGCTCATCGGCCATCGTGTCGATGTAGGAGGACGACGTCGGCTGCCGTTCACCGCAGGGAGCTCCATGGGCCGCACCCACAACTCGATTCCGCTGCAGAGGTCCATCGGCACGAAGCTGCTCGCCGGCGTGTTGGTCGCCGCCCTCGCCCCGTTGCTGCTGCTCGCCATCACCTCCTACCGCGAGCAGCGCGCCGTCGCGCTGGAGGACGCCTTCGACCGGCTGGAGGGGGCGGCATCGGCCCAGGTCACGCAACTCGAGCGGCTCGTCGAGTCCGACCGTGAGATCGCCGGCCTGTTCACCTCGACCCCGTCGCTGCGGGCGGTGCTGGCCGGGTCCGGCGACGCCGAGGCGCTCGAGGCTGGGCTCGACGGGGCGGTCGACGAGATCCCGCGGCTGCTGGCCATGACCGTCGTCGACACCGACGATCG
>JBFJYB010000061.1:0-10037 GCA_041622835.1 Acidimicrobiales bacterium
CTTGGCTTCGACGTTCGAGTAGCCATCCTCTCGAAGATGGATGAACCAGGCGTTCTCGGCGAACCGACAGGCATCGAGGAACAAGGGGATGCCGAACTCGTCACAGACCCCGCGCACGGCCCGGAGGTTCTCCAATGACACGGGTTGGCCCCCGCCAGAGTTGTTGGTGACGGTGACCATCACGAGCGGGACTCGCTCGCGGCCGGCTGACTCGATCGCATCTCGTAGCCGGGCCACGTCCATGTTGCCCTTGAACGGATGGAGTTCGACCGGATCCATGCCCTCGCTGATCACGAGATCGAGCGCCTCGGCGCCTTGGTACTCGACGTTGGCACGGGTTGTGTCGAAGTGCGTGTTGTTGGGCACGACGTCTCCGTCGTTCACGAGGACCTCGAAGAGGATCTTCTCTGCGGCCCGGCCCTGGTGGGTGGGGATCACCTCGCTGAAGCCGGTCACGTCCTGTACGACTTGCTTGAACCGGTAGTAGGAGCGACTGCCCGCATAGGACTCGTCGCCCAGCATCATCCCGGCCCACTGACGCGAGGACATTGCCCCGGTGCCCGAGTCGGTGAGGAGATCGACGATCACCTCGTCGGCGTGGAGGCCGAAGAGGTTGTAGCCAGTGCGGGCCAGCGCGGCTTCCCGCCGGGTCACATCGGGGAGGTCGATGGCCTCGACGCTGTGGATGCGGAACGGCTCGATGATGGTGGAGTACTCCATCGACCTACCCTAATGACGCGCCAGCACGGCCCCGGGCTGTTCACCGACCTCGTACAACGACCACGAGCTCGAGCGCCAGCCGCGGGTGGTCATCGCGCGGGCGGCTCGAGTGATGACCGCCCTCAGACGGCGCGAAACGAGATCGGTAGCTCCTTCATCGGCCTCAGGAAGAAGCTCGGCTCGTGGGGTAGGTCGTCGAGGGGGCGGGCGAGCGCGAGGTCGTCCATGCGGTCGACGACCGCGGAGAACGCGCTCATCATCTCCTGGCGGGCGAGCGCCGCGCCGATGCAGAAGTGGTTGCCGACGCCGAACGCGACGTGGGTGCCGGCGTTGTCTCGTTCGATGTCGAACCGGTGCGGCTCGGGAAACTGGTCGGCGTCGCGGTTGGCGGCCGCGTAGCGGGCCATGACGGCGTCGCCTGCTTCGATCTCGACATCGCGCATCGTGCGGGGGCAGGTCGCGACCCGCCACAGCCCGGCGACCGGTGAGTCGAAGCGCAGCACCTCCTCGACGAAGTTGCGCATGAGGCTCGGGTCGTCGCGCAGCTTCTGCTGCTGATCGGGATACCGGATGAGCAGCCACATGCCCTTGGCGAGAGCCGACGTGGTCGTCTCGAGCCCGCCGGTGATGAGCTGGTGCATCAGGTCCTGGAGCTCCTCGTCGGTGAGCGGCTCCTCGTCGTCGCCGTGGGCGTGGACCAGCGCCGAGATGAGGTCGTCGGACGGGTCCTGGCGCCGCCGTGCGAACTCCTGGTCGAAGTAGTGCTGGGCCTCGATCTCGATCCTGGCCTCCTCGACGGCCTGGTCGACGGTCAGCACCCGCTGTGCCATGGCCAGCATGGCGTCGGCCCAACGCTTGAAGGTGGCCAGCTCGCTGGCCGGAAGACCGATCTGCTCGCAGATGAAGATGCCCGGCATGGGCAGGGCGAAGTCCCCGACCCACTCGCACTCGCCTCGGTCGATGAACCGATCGATGAGCTCGTGGGTCAGCTCGTCGATACGTGGCGTCATCTCGCTGACCCGTCGCGTGGTGAAGACGCGACCCAGGAGCTTGCGGTACCGGGTGTGCACCGGCGGGTCGGTGCGTTGCAGGGTGCGGGCCTTGACCCAACCATGCTCGACGAAGTACTCGGCGTGCGCTCTGGCCGCCTCGGTCGCGCGCCCGGCCGCACCGGCCGACGGCTGGCTCGAGAACGCTTCGGTGTCGACGAGCATCTCGCGGACGTCCTCGTAGGTCGTCACCATGACCAGGTCGTTCTCGGGCAGGCGGTACACGGGGCACCGTTCGTGCATGGCGGCGTAGGTGGCGAACGGGTCGTCGAGCACCGCCGGATCGAAGAAGCTGGCGTCGAGCTCGGTCATCGGTCGGCCATCGTCCCCCTGCGGGCGGTCCGCTCGTGCGAGGACAGAACGTAGTCCATCGGGCCGTGAGCGGTCGTTCGAAGGCTCAGAGCGCGCCGACGGCGTCACCGAGCCGGGACGACGTGCCCAGGATCGTGGTGCCGGAAACGATCTCCGGGCCGGGGAAGTCGTTCCACTGAGCGTCGGGGCCGAAGAGATAGTAGATGTCCCACGCAAGCCCACCGACGTAGCCATGGGTGTCGTAGTTGTCGCGGTGGTCGGCGAACCAGAAGCCTGTCTCGCCATCGGGGTCCCAGTAGTGCGCGACACGGCTGTCGCTGAGCAGATCGGCGGGCCAACGAGATCGGTCGTCGCCGCCGAGAACGTTGAACCAGACGGCCAGCACCTGGAGATCGAGGTCCGGGTTCTTTTCGAGGATGTTCGACTGCACCCAACTGGCGCCTGCTCGACAGGTCGGTCAAGTGGGCGACACCAACAAGATGAGCCGCGGGCTGCCGTTGCGGGCGTTGAACTCGGCGGCGAGATCATCGACCGACAGAAGGTCGACCAGGCCCGCCCCGGACTCTGGCTCCGAAGCCGGCCCGTCGGCGTCGTCGATGGCAGGTGAAGCAGCCGAACAGCCGGCAATCGCGAGGCCCACCACGACGATCACGACGGCGACTCTGATACGTGGAGGCTACTTCCACTCGTGGTTGCGTCGAGCGCGGGGTGCCGGTGACGACGCCGTGGTCGTGCTCGCCCGCCAGTGGGGTGCTTCGGTGCGCGAAGCGGGGCGAGCCACTGTGCGGACTCGCCCCTAGCGCTGCGGGGAGTTGAACCCCTCGGACATCCACGTACTACCGCAGAACTCTTGTCCGGCAACCACGCAAACAAGGCAGCACCATGAGCCTACGGGTGCCCGGGGACCAGGTCAACGGCCGACCTGGCAAGCGTGGGGCCGCTCAGCTCACGTTGCCGGTGACCCGGGCCTGCGGGGGCGCGGCGACGGCCGGGCTGGCGCCCGCCGCCAGGTTGTCGGCGATCACCCACAGGCGTGTCTGGGGGAGGTCGCCCCGCCGCCGCAGCGTCACGCCGACCCGGCAGCGGTCGACGGCGTTGTCGCGCACCGCGAGGTGCGGCCCCAGCACGCCGTCGATCTCGATGCCGTGCAGGCTCTGACCGCCCGTCACCGAGACCTGGTTGTCGGCCACGACCGCCCGCTCGTTGTTTCCGACGAAGATGCCGCGGGGCGCCGCGTCGCGCTCGACGGGAACCACCAGCCGAACGTCGTTGCCGATCACTCGCACCGAGGTGGCCTTGTCGATGGGTCCGTTCTCGCCCCGCTCGAACGACGTGCCGACGTGGACCCCCTCGGCCGTGCCCCGGATCTCGTTGTCCTCGACGCGGAGGGCACCGACCACCTGGCCGCCGACCCGGATCGCGCACGCCGACGCCGCCGGGTTGCGGCTCTCGAGCCGTCGGCGGAACAGCGCGGCGAAGCGGTCGCCGAAGGTGCTCTCGGTCACCATCCGCTCGGCAACGGCTCGGAGGTGGCGGGCCGCCATCACCGGCGTGGCGCCGGCCGCGAGGGGCATGGCGGCCAAGGCCGCCTCCCAGCTCGACTGGTCGAGAGCCGAGTCGAACCGCAGCGTGGCACCGGCCGTCGGTAGCGAGACGGCGCGCCGGATCCGGCTGACCTCGGCGAGCGGCTGGACGTCGGCGGCTCCCGCCAGGAGCAGGGTGCGGGTCGTCTGACGGCCGGCCGCGGTCTCGAACACCGCGCCGGCGTTGGCGCCGAGACGGTCGCGGAGCGCTCGGAGCTGGCGGTCGTAGGTCGGGAGGACGCTCGGGTCCTCGGTCGCGCCGGCGACGATCCGGTCGACGTAGCGACCCACCGCGTCCGCGGTCGCCAGCTCGGCGGTCGTGGGCGGATTCTCGGCGACCAGTGACCGCCACTCGCCTTCGGGGACCGTCGAGTTCACGCGCACGGCCCAGTCGCCGACGGTGAGCGCCGTGTTGTGGGCGCCGCGCACGATGCTGCCGGCCCGGTCGATGGCCAGGTCGGCCACCAGCAGATCGGTCACGAGCCCCAGCCGGGTCGGGTCGGCGAGCAGCACGCCGAGCCCGAGGGTCGCCGGCTTGGCCGGCGTCGTGAAGGTGCAGCCCTCGACCGCGGCCTCGTCGGCGTTCACGATCAGCAACCCGGTCTGAGCGTGGCCGACGCGGAAGTCGCAGTCGCGGACGTGCACCGCGTCGGTCGCCACGGTCGACCGCTGACTGCCACCGGTCCTCACCGTCAGGCACGTCGCCCGGCTGGCGGTCGCGGCCGGACAGCTCAGCCGGACGCCGTCGACGGTCACCCGGCCGCAGTCGATGGCCGAGACGACCCCGTGCGATCCCTTGACCGCCGTCTGCGGGTAGCGGGTCACCGCGAGGTCGAGGCCGCTGACTGCCACCGATGCGCAACGCTCGAAGAGGAGCGCGCTCTCGGAACCGGTCACGACCACGCGGCTCCCGAGGCCGCTGCCCGCGATACGCACGTGGCCGAGGTCTCTGATCTCCACCCGTCGATCGGACTCGTAGAGGCCGGGGCGCAGGCACACGTTGGCGTCGGACCCCGCCGCCAGCCCCTCCAGGGCCTCGACCCAGCCCGAGCCGGGGCTGAGGGTGAGGGTGGCGCAGCCGTCGCCGGTGACGGTGCACAGCCGGTCGATCGCCTCCTGGACGGTGGCGGTACCGGCGAGATCGGGGCACTGGGCCGGGTCGTAGGCCACTCCCGTCGCGACCGACAGCGTGGCGGTGAGCTCGATCGGGAGGTGGACGGCTGTGTCGCTGTCGTCGAGCAGCGTGGCTCGGACCCGCTGGACGGCGGTGCCGGAGTCGACCTCCCACGCGGCTCGCGCCGTGCCGTCGGCCGCGGTCTGGACGGTGACCGACGGGCCCGTGCCGTCGAGCCGCCCGTTGCCGTCGATCACGTCGAAGCGCACCCGCGCCGAGCTCACGGGGCTGCCGCCCGTGGAGACCCCCACGACCAGGTCCTGGGCCAGAGCGACGAGCGCGGTCGGGTCGGTCACGTCGGGGAGGGCCTCCTGACCGTCGCCGCCGAGGTAGTCGAGGGTCAGCTGCCCGGTCAGGGGAGCGAAGCCCGGTCGGCAGTCCCGGACCAGCGTCCACGCCGTACCGTCGAAGCCGAGCACCGCCAGCTTGGCCTCATGGCGGTCCGGGCCGTGGGAGGTGACGAGGCGGGGCGTCGTGCCGTCCTCCGGCCACTCGACGTCGTGGGTCGCGGCTCGGGCGGCGAACGACCACCAGTCGCCGGTGCGGTGGCGGAGGGTCGCGGCCCCGCCGAAGCGCACGCGCACCCCCAGCTCGAGGTGGATCTCCGAGTCGTCGGTCGGGACCGTGCCGCGGCCCTCCCAGCGCCGGACGCGCGGCCGGTCGGGGAAGTCGGCCAGGTCGAGGCTCCCGGTCGCCGTGGCCGGCAGGATCGTGAGCTGGTCACCCTCGGCATGGTCGACCTGGACGAGCGTTCCCGGCAGGCCGAGCTGCTCGCGACCGTCGTCGATCAGCTCCGCCCACGACCCGCTGACGAAGCCCGCCGAGCCGTCGCGCCCGGGACGGGTGAGCGTCAGCACGCTCCCGCTGCGGCCCGTCCACGAGGCGACCACCGACCCGTTGTCGCGCGACCACACGTAGGTCGCGGTGCCGGGCGCTCCGCCGTCGTGGATCTCGACCCGGTACAGGCGGTTGTCGAGGCCCCGGTACGGCGACGAGATCGGGATCACGCAGTCCTGGGGCGGGGTGGCGAGCGGCTCGGCCCAGGCCGCCAGCGTGCCGGTCGAGGGTGTGGTCAGGGCGCCCCAGCCCGGCGGGTCGTCGGCGCAGTCGACGCTGGCGCCGGGAAGCCCGGCCTGGAGGAGTCGGACGTTCCAGGCGGTGACGACCCGGGTGGTCGTGTCGGGGCCTCCGAGGGCGACCTCCCGGATGGCTGGATCCTCGACGGCCGTGCGCAGCTGGGGCCACACGTGGAGCCATGCCGTGTAGAGGCCGGCCGGAGGCGTGGTGCCGTCGGGCACCCAGTTGCCGTCGAGGCGGCGGACGAACGGTCCCGCGTCGGGCAGGTCGGGCTGGTCGAACACCGAGACGTCCTGCTCGTTCTCGACGAGCACCCCGTCGACGTAGTAGCGGCCGGCGGCGATGCGGACGTCGGCACCGGCTGCGGTGATCTCGAAGTTGCCGCCGGTGACCGGTGCCCCGACCGGTCCGATGGTGTCGACGAGCGCGGTGCCGCGCAGATGGGCGGCGATGTCGAGCTGCTCGTTCCAGTCGGCGTCGAGGTCGACGCGGCCCTGCTGCTTGAGGACGCTCGTCGCGTGGCGGGTGCGGACGAAGGTGGTGCGACTGTGGTCGGACTTCACGGCTGGTCTCCTTGGGGAAGGACGGGCAGGGGCGCGGCGACCCGCCCGAGCGGCAGGTACTCGTCGAGGGCGGCGAGGAGGTTGGCCACCCGTTGGGGAGCAAGCGCGGAGCGGAAGGCGCCCATCTCGGCTCCCGACTCCGCGCCGGTCAGCAGCTCGGCGGCGACGTGCTGGGACAACCGGCCGTATCCGGGGTTCTCCAGGTCGTCGCTGTGGAAGGACGGAACCAGGCGATCGGCGACCGTCGGGTCGCTCGGGTTCTCGGACTCGGCCAGCTCGGGCTGGCAGCGGTAGCGGCGCGGCACGACCGAGCCCGGTGGGACGTAGCTGAAGCGCAGGCACCCGGCCTGGAGGCGGGCGACGGTCACGGTGTCGTCGAAGACGCAGTCGTCGGCCGACAGGGTGCGGAGCGTGGCCGCGCCCAGGACGGTCACCCCGTCGAGGGTGGCGTCGCTGCCCGGTCCGTCGATGGCGACGCCGCCGGCGGGACGATGCACGATCCCGTCGCTCACGGTCAGCGGTCCTGCGGTGCCGGCCAGGCGCACCGACCCGGTGATGGTCCGATCGAGGTCGACCGCGCACCGGTCGTTGCCGGGCTCGACCCGAAGGCCGCCCGCGGCCGGGGCCAGCGTGCAGTTCCGCAGGCTGATCGAGCCCAGGCCGTCGCCGGTGCCGACCGGGCTGACGACCGTCACGCGCCCGCCGATCAGCAGGCCCTCGACGACGAGCTCGCCGAGGGGGTCGGTGTCGCCGCTGCCGATCACCTCGAGATCGCCGATCAGGCACGGCCGCACACCGGAGGGGTCGAGACCGTCGGTCGTGCGGGGACCGCCGGGCGGAGCGGGCCAGCGCGCCGCGAGGATCTCGAGCCGGCTCCCTGCGGCCACCTCAATGCGCCCGGCCAGCGTCAGATCCTCCTGGTAGCGGTGGCTGTCCATCAGCACGATCCGGCCGCGTGCGACGGGGTTGGCCGCCTGGGCTGCGTTCCAGGCATCGACCGCCTCGCCGATCGTGCCGACGATCGTCGCGGTGCCGGGCGGCTCGGTCGCGCTGACGCCGATCTCGACATCGACGGGCGCGATCGGCTGGGCGCGGTCGTGACGGGACCATGGCCCGGCGCCGATGTCGGCCGTGAAGGCGAACGACCACGACACGGCGAGGCGGTGCACCGGCCGGACGGCCGAGACGGCGACGCGACCCAGCTTCGGGTCGACGCGGACCCGCGCCCCGGTTGGCAGGTCCCAGTCGGTGAGGTCGCACACCGAGAGGTCGTCGGTGGGGATCGCCGCCAGCGGCGCGGCCGGCGTGGGCTGGATCCACACCCTGAAGGCGGGGTCGTCGGGCCGGAACCACCGCCGTCTGGCGCCCGGGTTGGCGCGGAGCATCTCGAGCTCGTCGTGCAGCGGGAGGCGCCGCAGCAGCCCGGGTACGTGCTCCTCGTCGGCGCGGTGCTCGATGTCGGTCTCGGCGACCGTTGGGCCGGCCATGGCATGGTCGACACCGAGCGGGTCGACCAGGTAGCGGCCGTCGGCCGGGTCGGCCACCGCTGCCGCCGTGGCCCGATCCAACGGGTACGACGTGAGCGGCCACACGAACAGCCCGACGTTCATGATGTTGAACCAGCCGTCGTGGACGTCGAGCGGACGGACGTCGATCGTGTGACAGCTCCGGTCGAACGGCGAGCCGACCAGTTCCATGGCGTCCTGGTCGCGCACCGGGGCGGTGGCGGGCGCCTGGTGGCGTACGTGGTCGAGGTGTTGGGTCGTGACCAGCGTCTCGAAGAACTCCACCGCGCGCGCCGTCCACCCGGTGGTCGTGCGCGCCAGCTCCTCGAGCATGGCCGCGGTGCCCTTGCGCCGGCGGAAGGCGATGGTGTCGGCCACCCTGGCCCGGTTCGAGAACGCGGCCGGTCCGGCCAGCGGGTGGAGGTTCTTCACCCCCACCAGGTCGCCGATGTAGGGCACGATCCACTCGGCGCAGGTCTCGATGAACATGTCGTCGGCCAGAGCGTCGATGTCGGCCTCGACGGCGTCGGCCCCCTCCTCGAGCACGGCCACCAGCGCGCGCAGCAGGCCACCCGACTCCTCGTCCCGGCTCCGCAGGTGGGAGGGCAGGAGGTCCCAGATCGACGGGGTCACGTCAGCTCCTCGAGATCGATCTCGGCCTCGTCGATCGTCAACAGCTCGGCCGCGAGGGTCTGGTGCCCGAGTCGTCGGGCGGCCCAGGCCGGCAGCACGATGGACGAGGCCGGCTCGCTGGTGGGCGTCGTGGAGGTCGTCGACGACCCGGTCAGCTCGAGGTCGTCGAGCACGACGGCCACGAGGCCGGCCACGCCGTGCATGACCGCCAGCACCTCGCTGGCGGCGACCGGCTGGGCGAACTGGCGCCGATCGAACGAGAAGTGACCGGTGAGGGCCTCGGTCACGGCGTTCTCGACGTCCTCGAAGCGTCGCCCGTCCTCGATCTCGAGGTGGGCCTTCAGACCGAACCGGCGGTCGACGTGGGGCGACACGTCGACGGGGACGACCGCATGCCGGACGTCGTCGATGGCCGTGCGGAGATCGGTTGGCACGGCCGAGGTGGTGGGAAGCACCTTGCCGTTGGCCCCGGAGATCGTCAGGTGGACGACGCGCCGGGCGCCGTCCCAGAGCACGTCGCCACGCACCTTGCCGACGCCGGCGAAGCCGCGGGCGAAGTCGACGTAGTCGTCCAGCGACACGACCCGCCCCAGGGTGCGGACGGTCCGGGGCGCGTTCTCACGCGCCCGATCGATGGTCTCGGGGTCGGCCGACCCGTCGGCCGGGACCGGGTTCACGACCGCGTCGAGGCCGAGAGGCCGGGACATGGGCATGGAGATGCGCCCGGCCTCGAGGTCGGCGTCGGTGCCGATCCCCACCCGATAGGTGGCCACGACGTTGTCCCGACCGGTCGGGAGCCTGGCGCCGGACACGCCGTCGCCGAAGATGACCTCGACCGTGCCGTCGTCGGCCCGGTGGGTCACGTACACGCGCGCGTCGGGCTCGGCACCGTGCAGGGTGGCGACCTCCTCCCAGCGGACGCCGTTCACCCAGACCGCGAGGGTCGTCCGGGTGCCGGTGCCGGTGGGCGCGGTGACATGGGTCAATGGCTTCTGGCGGAGGGTGAAGCGCTGGAAGCTACGCCGGTTGTCGCCGCTGCCGAGCAGCTCGGCTCGGCTCTGGCCGTGCGTGGCCTTGGCCACGTTGGCCCTGACCCGCACCGACGAGCGCTTGTAGCGGGTCGTCAGATCCTTCTTCAGCTCGAGCCGGGGCCCGCGCCCGGGGCCGCTCGACACCGACTCGATGGTCGCCACCTCGGCTGCGGCCTCGCCCGACGTGGCGGTGCCGGAGACGATCACGGTCCGGCCCGCGGCAAGTGTCGGTACGACGCGGTCGAGGTCGAGTTGGTCGACCAGGCCGACGTCGTCGGCGAGCGGCCACGGCGCCAGGTCGAGGCGCTCGCTGACGCACAGCACCGTCGTGGTGCGCGGCGAGAACCCGCCGGCGCCCCCGCCGCTCATCGTCACCATCGTCGTCTTGCC
>JBFJYB010000062.1:0-9936 GCA_041622835.1 Acidimicrobiales bacterium
AGACCGTCTCGTGCTCGCTCGACGACGTCACCGCCGACCTGGTCAACGAGGCCACGGTCGCCGCCGACCACGGCTTCGGCGGATCGGTGACCGCCACCGACGACGCGGTCGTCGACGTGGTCTTCCCCGGCATCGACATCCAGAAGACGCCCGACACCCAACAGCTGCTCGAAGGCGGCACCGCCACCTTCACGATCGTGGTGACCAACTCCGGCGACCAGGACCTGGTCGACGTGGTGATCACCGACGCGCTGGCCCCCGACTGCGACCGGACCTTCGCCGCCCTCGCCGTCGACGCCTCCGAGACCTACAGCTGCACCATGACCGTCACCGAGGACCTGACCAACATCGTGTCGGCCGTGGCCGACGACGTCATCGGGAACACCGTGTCCGACTCCGACGACGCCGCCGTCGACGTGATCGCGCCGTCGGTCGCCATCGCCAAGACCCCCGACGACCAGGCCGTGCTCGAAGGTGGCACCGCCACCTTCACCATCACCGTCACCAACGACGGCGACGTCGACCTCGCGTCGGCCGACGTCAGCGACCCGCTGGCGCCCGATTGCACCCGATCGGTCGGCGGCCTGGCCGTCGACGAGTCGGTCTCGTTCGTGTGCACCCTGTCCGGGGTGACCGCGCCGTTCACCAACACCGCCACCGTGAACGCGGTCGACACCGCCGGCAACGCCGTCGAGGCCACCGACACCGCCGACGTCTCGATCCCGCCCGCCTCGATCGCCATCGACAAGGTCGCCGATACCCCGACGCTGGTGGCCGGCCAGGACGCGACCTTCACCATCACCGTCACCAACGAGGGCGGTCGCGAGCTCCTCGACGTCACGGTGAGCGATCCCGACTACCCGGAGTGCGACAACGCCTTCCCGACCCTCGCGGCCGGGGCGGTGGAGACCTACTCGTGCACCGTGTCCGGCATCGCCGACGACGTGACCAACGTCGCCGCGGTGACCGCCGACGACGCCGACGGCGGCACCTATGGCGACACCGACTCGGCGACCGTCGACGTCGTCACGCCGGCCGTCACCATCGACAAGGTGGCCGACACCCCGGTCGTCCTCGAGGGCGGTGACGCCACGTTCACCATCACCGTCACCAACAGCGGCGAGACCGCGCTGACCGCGGTCGCGGTCACCGACGCGGTGGCCCCGGCCTGTGACCGGGCCGTCGGCGACATGGCGGTCGGCGAGGTCGTGACCTACAGCTGCGTGCTGGCCGGGGTGGCGGCCGACGTGACCAACGTGGCGTCGGTGACCGCCGACGACCCAGCCGGCGGGTCGGTGACCGACTCGGACTCGGCCGACGTGACGGTGCGGCCGACCGGCGAGCTCACCGGGTTCGTGTTCTTCGACGCCGACGGCGACGGCATCTTCGACGCCAGCGCCGGCGACGTGCCGCTCGGCGGCATCGACGTGGTCATCTCCGGAGCGGCTCCCGACGTCGTCGTGACGACCGCGGCCGACGGGACCTTCGACGCGACGGTCGAAGCCGGCGACGTCACCGTCGACGTCGACGAGACCGACCCCGACTTCCCGTCAGGCCTCGTGGAGACGACCGCCACCGACGGCCAGACCGTGTCGGTGTCCGACACCGGCACGACCGTTGCCGCCGACATCGGCTACACGCCCGAGGCCGTCGTCGAGGGGACGGTCTGGGACGACGCCGACGCCGACGGCATCCAGGACCCGACCGAGGCCGGCATCGCCGGTGTCGTGGTCGAGCTGCTCGACGCCGGCGGATCCGTCGTCGCCACGACGACGACCGACGCAGCCGGCGACTACCGCTTCGACGGCCTGGCCGGTGGCGACTACACGATCCGGGTCGCGCCGCCGGCCGGCACCGCCCTCACCGTCGGGGGCGCCGGCCGCGACCCGAGCGTCGACTCCGACGTCGACCCGGCCAGCGGCGAGAGCGCCTCGGTGACGGTGGCCCCGGGCGAGGTGGCCGACATCGACGCCGGTCTGTACCTGCTCGGGTCCCTCACCCACACGGTGTGGTTCGACATCGACGCCGACGGCACCCAGGGCCCGGGTGAGCCCCCGCTCGCCGGCGTGGACGTGGTCGTCACCTGGGCCGGTCCCGACGCCGTGCTCGGCACGGCCGACGACGTCGTCACGACCGGCACCACCGACGCCGCCGGAACGGTGACCTTCGACGACCTGGCGCCCGGCGACTACGCGGTCGAGGTGGTCGCTGCCACCCTGCCGGCGGGCCTGGAACAGAGCGGGGACCCCGACGCCGATCTCGACGACGCGACCCAGGTCACCCTCGGACCCGGAGAGGGCCTCGACGGCGGCGCGTTCGGCTACACCGGCACCGGCCACATCGGCGACCTGGTCTGGATGGACGACGACGGCGACGGCGTGGTCGACGCCGGCGAGCCGCCGGCCGCAGGTGTGACCGTGCGGGTGACGTGGGCCGGCATCGACGGCGTGTTCGGGACCAGTGACGACCGCACCTACCTCGCCGTGACCGACGCCATGGGCCACTACTCCGTCGACGGGCTCCCGGCCGGCGACTACGTGGTCGAGGTCGACGCCACGACCGCGCCGGACGGCGCCTACGTGCCGCTGCCGCTCGACGTCGAGCTCGGGGCGGGGGAGAGCCGCGACGACGTCGACATCCCGCTCCTGGTGGAGCCGCCCCTCGACGCGGTCGACGACGAGGAGTCGACGATGGAGGACACGCCGGTCGTGGTCGACGTCATGCGCAACGACCTGGTCGGCGATCCGCTCGTGCCGATCGTGACCGAGGTGGGCGAACCCGACAACGGGACGGCGGTGATCAACCCGGACGGGACGATCACCTACACGCCCGATCCCGGCTTCCACGGGACCGACACCTTCCCGTACACCCTGTGCCCCGAACCCGGGTTCACGACACCGTGCGACACCGCCGTGGTCACGATCGTCGTCGAGCCGGTGAACCGGCCGCCCGATCTCCATCCCGAGCAGCCGACCGAGATCGAGGTACCGGTCGACTCGGGGGTCGACCCGCTCCGCCTGATCGATCCCGAGGACGACGAGGTCACCGTCGAGCTGGTGGGCGGCACCCTGCCGCCGGGGTTGACCCTCGAGTCCGACGGCTCGTTCCGCGGGGTCCCCACCGTCACCGGCACGTTCCCGTTCCGGGTGCTGCTGTGCGACGACGGGGTGCCGCAGGCCTGCACCGAGCGCGACGTGACCATCACCGTGACCGACCGCTCGCCGCCCCCGCTGCTCGCCTTCACCGGGGCGTCGTCGCTGGCGCTGGCCAGTGCCGGGCTGATGCTGCTGGTGCTCGGGGTCGGCATCACGCTGGCCTCGCGGCAGCGGCGCCAGCGCGCCGGCTGAGCGGCGGCCCACGACCCGGTCGCGCCGACGCGCGTTGGCTCACGGGGCGGGATCGGTCACGATGGACGGTATCCAGCGCGATCCGACACCACCCCCGCTGCTCGACGCGGCCCGCTACGAGGAGGCCCGCCGCCCGCCGCCGGCCGAGCCACCCGCACCCGAGCCCGAGCCACCCGCGCTCCCGACGAGGCAGCTGGCTCTCGCCGGCATCGTGCTCGCGGTCTGCGCCGCCCTGCTGACCGCGCTGCTGGTGTCGATCGTCGCTGACGACCGTCTGGTGCAGCGGGTCGCGCCGCCCGCCGCCCCCGAGCCCGGGTCGAACCTCACCCTCGACGCCGAGGTGCTCGACATCCAGGGCGTGCTGGCCAAGGTCCGGCCCTCGGTCGTCACCATCGAGACCGGCCAGTCGACGTTTCGCGGCCTCTTCGAGGGCGCCGGCTCGGGCCTGGTGGTCTCCGACGACGGGATGATCCTCACCAACTCCCACGTGATCTCCGGGGCCGACACGATAGAGGTCACGTTCTTCGACGGGACCGTCGCCCCCGCCGAGCTGGTCGGCAGCTTCCCCGACGACGACATCGCGCTCATCCAGGCCGAGTCGGTCGTCGGGACCGTGCCAGCCGAGCTCGGGGTGGCGGCCGACCTCCGCGTGGGCGACGAGGTCGTGGCCATCGGCAACGCGCTGAACCTCGGCGGGTCGCCGAGCGTGACGTTGGGCATCGTCTCGGCCACCGACCGCACGATCGACGCCGGGCTGATCTCGCTCGACGACCTCATCCAGACCGATGCCGCCATCAACCCCGGCAACTCGGGGGGCCCGCTGGTCGACGCGCTCGGCCGGGTCGTGGGGATCAACACCGCGATCATCGACGACGCCCAGAACATCGGGTTCGCCATCTCCATCGACGCCGTCAAGCCGCTGATCGACGAGCTGGTGGCCGGGGGCGGGTCGCTCACCCCCGACACCGCGTTCCTCGGCGTGACGACCCAGCGGGTCGGCACGGTCGACGCCTCGATCCTCGAGCAGTTCGCGGTCGACACGGCCGAGGGCGCCTTCGTCGAGGACATCATCGTCGACTCGGCCGCAGACCGGGCCGGTTTGGCCCGCGGCGACGTGATCGTCGCCATCGACGGCGAGAGCGTCGTCGAGTCGGAGGACGTCGCCCGCGCGGTGAGGGCCCGCCGCCCCGGCGAGGTGATCGAGCTCACCTTCGTGCGGGGCGGGACCGAGCAGATGACCCAGGTGACGCTCGGGGCACGCGGCGACTGAGCCGACGGGGGCGGCCCAGGCCGGCCTGTACACTCGGGGCGGGCCAGACCCACCCCAAAGCCAACCCCGACCCCGAGCGACCGACCCACGAGCGACCGACCATGAGCGATGTAGACCCCGACGTCGAACCCCCACCACCGGTGGGCAACGTGAAGATGATCTATCTCGGGCCGGTCGCGCCCCACTGGGAGATCCGCTCCGACTTCGGTGACCGGGCCATGATCGACGACTTCCGTGGTCGGGCCCAGGCCCGGCTCCTGCTGCTGCCGCCCCACGACCCCCAGTTCCGGCGGAACCGGGAGCGGGTCAACCGCGACGCCGAGCGTCAGAACCTCATGATCGAGTGGGACCTCGGGTACACCGAGGAGGACGAGCCCGAGGTCGCCCCGGTCTGACCATGGCGACGGACCTGGTCGAGCTCAGCCCTGACCGGTTCATCAACCGCGAGCTGTCGTGGCTGGAGTTCAACTCGCGGGTGCTCGCCCAGGCCGAGGACACCAGGCTCCCGCTGCTCGAGCGGGTGAAGTTCGTCGCCATCCACGCCAGCAACCTCGACGAGTTCTTCCAGGTCCGGGTCGCAGGCCTCAAGGGCCAGGTCGCCGCCGGGCTGACCCGTCCGACCCACGACGGCCTCTCGCCGCGCGTCCAGCTGAGTGAGATCCGCGACCTGGTCGACGCCCAGCTCGCCCGGGTCGCCGCGCTGTGGCGGGACGATCTGGGCCCGAGCCTCGCCGAGGCCGGCATCTGCATCACGTCGTGGACCGACCTCGACGTCGACGACCGGAAGTACCTCGGCGACGAGTTCGAGAACCGGATCTTCCCCATCCTCACCCCGCTCGCGGTCGACCTGGGTCGGCCGTTCCCGTTCATCTCCAACCTGTCGCTCAACCTCGGCGTCATCCTCCGGGGCGTCGACCGGGCCACGCACCTGTTCGCCCGGGTCAAGGTGCCGAACCTGCTCGACCGCTTCCTGCTGATGCCCGACGGCGAGCGCGTCGTCCCGGTCGAGCAGGTGATCGCGGCCCACCTCGATCTGCTCTTCCCTGGCATGGAGACCGTCGACCACGTCGTGTTCCGCGTCACCCGCAACGCCGACCTCGCCATCGACGAGGGCGAGGCCGAGGACCTGCTCGAGGCGGTCGAGATGGAGCTTCGCCGCCGGCGGTTCCGCTCGGTGGTCCGGCTCGAGGTCGAGGGCGAGATCGCCCCCGAGGCGCGCGACCTCCTGGTGGACGAGCTCGACATCGAGCCCGAGGACGTCTCGGTGAGCGCGATACCTCTCGACCTGGCCGAGCTGTGGGAGCTGTACGCACTCGACCGCCCCGATCTGAAGGAGCCGGAGTGGTCGTCGGTCACCGCCCCCGAGCTGCGCAACGGCGACGAGCAGATGGACGTCTTCGCGGTGCTGAGCGAGCGCGACGTGCTGGTGCACCACCCCTACACGTCGTTCTCGACCTCGGTCCAGGAGTTCATCCGCCAGGCCGCCCACGACCCCCGCGTGCTGGCGCTGAAGCTCACCCTCTACCGGACCGACGGCGACAGCCCCATCATCGAGTCGCTGGTGCACGCGGCCGAGCAGGGCAAGCAGGTGGCGGTCGTCGTCGAGCTCAAGGCCCGGTTCGACGAGGAGGCCAACATCGGGTGGGCGCGCCGGTTGGAGCGGGCCGGCGTCCACGTCGCCTACGGCCTGCTGGGCCTGAAGGTCCACGCCAAGACCTGCCTGGTGGTGCGGGACGAGCCGGCCGGCATCCGTCGCTACTGCCACATCGGCACCGGCAACTACAACTCGAAGACGGCCCGGCTCTACGAGGACGTGGGGCTGCTGACCGCCAACCGCGAGATCGGCCGCGACGTCGGGCACCTCTTCAACTTCCTCACCGGCTACGGGAGCGAGGTCGACTACGAGCACCTGCTGGTGGCACCCCACCACCTCCGGACCGGCCTGCAGGCCCTGATCGACGGCGAGACCGCGCTCGGTCCCGAGGGCCGGATCGTGCTCAAGATGAACAGCCTCGTCGATCCCGAGCTGATCGACGCGCTGTACCTGGCCAGCCAGGCCGGGGTCCCCATCGACCTGATCATCCGGGGCATCTGCTGTCTGCGCCCTGGGGTCCCCGAGCTGAGCGAGACCATCCGGGTACGGTCGTTGATCGGTCGCTACCTGGAGCACTCACGCGTGTACGCCTTCGCCAACGGTCGCGGTCGCGGCGAGCCGACCTACCTGATCGGTTCCGGCGACTGGATGCCCCGCAACCTCGACGGTCGCATCGAGGCCCTCTGCCCCGTGCTCGACCCCGACCTGCAGGCCCGGCTCGACCACGTGCTGGCGACCTGCCTCGCCGACGACCAGCTGGCGTGGGAGCTCGACGCCGACGGGAACTGGACCCGCGTCGTCGGCGATGCCGGGATCAACACCCACGACGCGCTGCGCCTCGACGCCGAGAGCCAGTCGTCCTCGTCGCCGCGCGACCGGTCGGAGGTCGACGCGGCGCGCGACCGGCTGTCGTGGCTGCGGCGGATCCATCCGTGAGCGTCGCAGCCGAGGTGGTGGCTGGGGGCGGGGTCGTCTGGCGCCGCCGCAAGGGCAAGGTCCGGTTCCTCGTCGTGCACCGGCCCGAGTACGACGACTGGACCTTCCCGAAGGGCAAGGTCGATCCCGGCGAGAAGGTCTCCGAGTGCGCCCTGCGCGAGGTCGAGGAGGAGACCGGCTACCGGTGCGAGCTCGGGGACAAGATCGCCACCATCGAGTACCCCGACGCCAAGGGCCGCGACAAGCAGGTCCGGTACTGGCTGATGCAGGTCGTCGACGGCGAGTTCGAGCCCAACGACGAGGTCGACGAGGTGCGATGGCTCTCGCCGGCCGAGGCGGCCAGGCTGCTCACCTACGAGCGCGACGTCCCGGTGCTCGACGCCGCCCTCGCCCGCCTCGCCTAGTCCCCTCGCCGCGCCCACACTTCCGGGACTGTTCACCTCCGGTTCACCTGGGCGCGGGCCATCTGCAACACCGCCTCCGTACGGTTTCCCCGACGACTCGATCCGAGGAGGGAGCCGTGCCCTACCGGCTACGGAGAGCGCACGTGGTTGCGCTCGCACTGGTGTTCGCCCTCGTCGTCGCGGCCTGCGGGACCTCCGCCGACGCGCCCAGCGAGGAAGCCGATGGGTCCGGCGGTGACGCCGGCAGCGACCTGAGCGGCACCATCAACGTCTCGGGCTCGTCGACGGTCGAGCCGATCACGACCCGGGCCGCCGAGCTGTTCAACGACGACGTCGCCGGCGGCGTCGAGATCACCGTCGACGGCCCCGGTACCGGCGACGGGTTCGCGGTGTTCTGCGCCGGCGAGACCGACATCTCCGGCGCGTCCCGCCCGATCAAGGAGTCCGAGGCCGAGGACTGTGCCGCCAACGGCATCGAGTACACCGAGCTGCTGGTTGCCTTCGACGGCATCGCGGTGATGACCAACCCGGCCAACGCCGCCGTCGAGTGCCTGTCGTTCGCCGACCTCTACGCGCTGCTCGGCGCAGAAGCCGAAGGGTCGGGGAGCTGGGCCGACAACGACGAGGTGGCAGCCGAGCTGGGCTCGACGGTGGCGCCGTACCCCGACGCCGAGCTGTTCGTCAGCGCCCCCGGCACCGAGTCGGGCACCTACGACAGCTTCATCGAGATCGTCCTCGAGGGCATCGGCGAGGAGCGCCTCGGCGAGGATGCCGAGTCGTTCGTGCGGCAGGACTTCGCCGGCCAGGCCGACGACAACGTGATCATCCAGGGCATCGCCGGCAACGACACCAGCCTGGGCTGGGTCGGGTTCGCCTTCGCCGACGAGAACGCCGATCTGGTCAAGACGCTGGCGATCTCCGAGGAGCCCGGCGGCGAGTGTGTCTCGCCCACGGTCGAGACGATCGCCGACGGCTCCTATCCGGTGTCGCGCGAGCTGTACGTCTACGTGAACAACGCCAAGGCCGCCGAGAACGCGGCGCTGCGCGCCTTCGTCGACTACTACCTGGCCGACGGCTACACCGAGAGCGTCACCGAGGCGTTCGGCGAGACCGGCTACGTCGCGTTGCCCGACGAGCTCCTTGCGGCAACGACCGATGCGTGGAACGCCGCCGGGTAGGAGTGTGCTCGTCGACGCCGCGCTCGCCGAGAGTGGGAAGCCATGGGTGACACGACGCTGAGGCCGACCGACACCGCAGCCCTGGGCATCGACGACCTCCGTGGTCCGAGCTCGCGCAGCCGCAAAGAGGGCGCGATCCGAGCGGGGTTCCTCGCGGCCGCGGCGCTGTCGCTGGTCGTCAGCGCGGCCATCGTCGTCTCGCTGGTCGGCGAGGCGTGGACGTTCGTGAGCCAGGTCGAGCCTTCGGCGCTGTGGGGCGACCGGTGGGCCCCCCGGTTCGGCGACTACGACATCAAGACGCTCGTGGTCGGCTCGCTCATCGTCACCGGGGTGTCGGTGCTGGTGTCGGTCCCCATCGGCCTCGGGGCGGCGATCTACCTCAGCGAGTACGCCCGGCCGGGCGTGCGGAAGTGGCTGAAACCCAGTCTCGAGATCCTGGCCGGCATCCCCAGCGTGGTGCTCGGCTTCTTCGCCCTGGTGTGGATCTCGCCCAACCTCGTCCAACGGTTCTTCGACGCCGGCATCTTCAGCCTGGCCGCGGCCGGGATCGGCGTAGGCATCCTGACCATCCCCCTCATGGCCTCGGTGTCCGAGGATGCCATGAACTCGGTGCCCGACTCGTTGCGGGAGGCGTCGGCCGGCGTGGGGGCCCGCAAGATGACCACGACCACCGGCATCGTCATCCCGGCCGCGGTGTCGGGCCTCGTCGCCGCGCTGATCATCTCCGTGTCGCGTGCCATCGGCGAGACGATGGTGGTGTTCATCGCAGCCGGCGGCGGGGGCAACGTCGCGGCGTTCACCGCCTCGCCGCTCGACGCCGGCTCGACGATGACGGCGGCCATGGCCGCCCAGGCCTCGGGCACCGACTCGGTCGTGGGGGAGGCGCTCACCCTCCAGAGTCTGTTCTTCGTCGGGCTCGTGCTGTTCGTGATCACCTTCGGCCTGAACCTCCTGGCCGACCGCTTCGTCCGGCGCGTGCGCCAGGCCTATTGAGGGTGGTGCCGTGAGCCTGCTCGGAACCGTCGCCGACGCCGACGTCAGCCAGCGCGTGAAGGAGGAGCTGGCCGGGCGCCGGCTCGACGTCCGCGGCCAGGCCTTCCGGCTCGGCCTGCTCGGCCTCCTGTCGCTGGCCCTCGTGATCCTCGGGGTCCTGCTGGTCGACGTCCTCGTCAACAGCTGGAGCGTGCTGAGCGACCGCCCGCAGCAG
>JBFJYB010000063.1:0-9909 GCA_041622835.1 Acidimicrobiales bacterium
AGCGGTTTGCGCCTTGGCCTCTTCGAGCTCGGCAGCAGTTTGTTCCCGAACCGCGGCCTGCTCGGCCTCGATCTCGTCGAGCATCCGCTGCCGATCGAGCTGGGCCTCCTCGATCATCTGGTCACGGAGCTTGGTGCCGTCGGCGATGAGCCGTTCGCGCTCGGCCTGGCTGTCGGCCAGCACCTGGGCCCGGTGGGTCTGCGCGTCGGTGAGCACGTGACCACGCTCGGTCTGGGCGTCGGCGAGCACCTGGCCGCGCTGCTCCTGCGTCTCGGCGATGATGCGCTCACGCTCGGTCTGGGCCTCGCTGAGCAGCTGGTCGCGGGCGCGGTTGGCGTCGGCGAGCGTCGCCGAGGCGACCTGCAGGTTGTGGTGCCGCTCCCGCACGGAGTCGGCGATCACCCGTTCGCGCTCGGCTTGGGCGTCGGCGAGGATCGTCTTGGCCTCGGCCTCGGCGTCGGCGATGGCGGTCCGGGCCGCCAGCGTCCGCCTCTCCCGCTCCTCGCGCGCCTCGGCGAGGATCCGGTCGCGCTCGACGCGAGCATCTTCGAGGATCTCGTCGCGCGCCTGCTCGGCGCTGCTGAGGATCTGGTTGCGTTCCTGCTCGGTTCGCTGGACCGCGGCGTCGATCTCGGTGGTCAGCCGGCGGTGGCGCTCCTCGGCGTCGGCCAGCGCGACCGTGGCGTTGGCCGAGGCCAGGACGGCCTGCGCGTCGGCCAGCAGCTGGTCGTGGCGGGTCTGGGCCTCGGCCAGGCGAGCTTCCGCGTCGGCCAGCATCTGCTCCCGTTGCGCCTCGGCGGTGCGGCGCCGCTGGAGGGCCTCGTTCTGCGCATCGCGTGTGGCCTGGGCGACGATGCGGCTGGCTCGTTGCTCGGCGGCGCGGATGGTGGCCTCGGCCTTGTTGGTCGCCTCGTCGAGTACCTGGAGCAGGATCGCGTCACGCTCGCTGCGGGTGTCGAGGTCGTCGGGAGTCGAGCCAGCCGCGTCGCGCACGACCCGACCGGCGATCCGCTGAGCGCTGATGCGGATCTGGTCGGCCTCACGGCCATCGCGCCGCGCCGGGGGCTGGTCGGGGTCGACGTCGTTGCCGACCGCCGGTCCGCTCGGGCTCTCGGGCTCTGCCACCCCGGCTGCTCCTCCTGTCGTGCGGCGCGGGCCTATCGCCCTCGGCTTCCGCGCAGCTCCAGTTTGGGCGTTCCGGCGTCTCGCGTGCGGGACCACCCCGGAGACGGTGCGCGTCGTCGGTTCACCATCGGCATCGGGCCCGGTTCCGTGACCGGTTCGGCGGGGTTTCCGGGCGGTGCACGGCGGCGGCTAGGCCGCGTCGCGCAGCCCGCACTGGCTGGTCACCTGGTCGACGACCGCCTCGACGTCGGTGTGGGCGGCGCGGTTGTACGGCAGCTTGGCCAGCACCATGGCCATGCCGCACGTGTTGGTGACGGCCGAGAACGTGAGCCCGGAGCCGATGAACCCGGCGAGCCACTTCGCCTTGGGGATCCGGGTCGACGCCAGGACGCCGGCCAGAGCCAGCGAACCGGCAACCAGGCGGACCTGGCGCTCCATCGCCCAACGGTCGCTGACCGACTTCACGTCGCCGCCGGCCGCCTGCCACGCGTTCATGCCGCCGTCGAGCACGTGGACGGTGCTGAGGCCGGCGTCGGCCAGGCGCTGCTCGGCCTGGCTCGCCCGGCCGCCCGACTGGCAGATCAGCACGACCTCGCGGTCGACGCGACCGAGCCGGGCACAGTGCTCGTTGAGCGCGTCGAGCGGCACGTTGAAGCTGCCGGGGATGTGACCGGTCTCGAACTCGCCCCCGGTGCGGACGTCGATCAGGATCACATCGTTGTCGGGGCGGTCGAGGCGATCACGAAGGACGGTGGGCGTCAAGGTGGCGGGCATTCGGGCTCCCCTCGTGGACCGATCAGTCCCCCCGAGTGTACCTCCCCCCGCTTTTCTGACGGCTTGGGGCGCGCCGGCGAGCCCCGAGCAGTCACAGTTTCGGGGAGGGGGGGCCTGACGGGGGTCGCGGGTTCGGGCTAGCGTCCTCCCCGAGGTGGGCAGGGCAGATCGGGGGAGATCAATGCGGGTTCACATCGATTCCGAGAAGTGCGAGGGCCACAACCGCTGCGTCTCGGTTGCGCCCGAGCTGTTCGATTCCGACGACTACGGGTACGCGTTCGTGCTCGGCGACGGCGAGGTGCCCCCCGACCTGGAGGAGGCGGCGCGGCTGGCGGTCGCGAACTGCCCCGAGCGGGCAGTCAGCACCATCGAGGACGCACCATGACCGCCACCGAGCCCGTCACCGACTGGACCACCGACTACGACATCTTCGACGCGGGGTACGTGGTTCACCCCTACGAGATATGGGACGACCTCCGCCAACGCTGCCCGATCGCGCACAGCGACCGGTGGGGGTCGTCGTGGATGCCGACCCGCTACGAGGACATCCGCGAGATCGCGGCCGACGTCGAGACGTTCTCGTCGACGGAGATCCTGGTGGTGCCGCCCCCGGCGACCCAGCCCGAGGACGGCATCGCCGCGCCGCCGATCACGTCGGACCCGCCGGAACACCACTGGTCGCGCCGGCTGATCCTTCCGGCGTTCGCCCCGAAGAAGGTCCAGGCGAACCACGAGCCGTTCACCCGAGCGCTGTGCCGGCGCCTGCTCGACGGCTTCGAGGGACGCGACCGGGTCGACGCGGCCGGCGAGTACGCGCAGCAGATCCCTCCGGCCGTGATCGCCCACCTCGTCGGGATCCCCGAGGAGATGTCCGACGAGTTCGTCGAGTGGGTTCGCGGCGTCCTCGAGCTCGGCCTCACCGACGACGAGCTGCGGATGAAGTACCGGGCCAAGATCCTCGACTACTTCTGGCGTTGCGTCGAGGACCGCAAGGAGAACCCCCGTGACGACCTGGTCACCGAGCTCCTGAACGCCGAGGTCGACGGCGAGCCGGTGCCCGACACCCACATCATCGGCACGCTCAACCTGCTGCTCGTCGCCGGCATCGACACGACGTGGAGCTCGATCGGCTCGGCGCTGTGGCATCTGGCGTCGAACCCGGCCGACCGGCGCCGGCTCGTCGCCGAGCCCGATCTGATCCCGACCGCGGTCGAGGAGTTCCTGCGGGCCTACGCCCCGGTCACCATGGCGCGCAAGGTCATGCACGACGTCGAGGTCGGCGGGTGCCCGATGAAGCAGGGCGACAAGGTGCTGATGTCGTTCCCGGCCGCGAACCGCGACCCGGAGGCGTTCGACCGGGCCGACGAGGTGATCATCGACCGGGCCGAGAACCGCCACATCGCGTTCGGTGTCGGCATCCACCGGTGCGCGGGCTCCAACCTCGCCCGTATGGAGATGAACGTCGCCGTCGAGGAGTGGCTGGCCCGCTATCCCGAGTTCAGCCTCGTCGACCCGGACGCGGTGACGTGGGCCGGCGGCCAGGTGCGAGGTCCCCGCGAGTTGCTCGTCGACCTCGGGTAGCGGCCTTGGCAGCGCCCACCCCGCACATCTCGGCCGCTTCCGGGGCGTTCGCGCCGGTCGTCCTGTTGCCCGGCGACCCGCGCCGAGCCAGCCACATCGCCGAACGCCACCTCGAAGACGCCGCCCAGGTGACGGCGGTCCGCAACATGCTCGGCTTCACCGGCACGTACCACGGCACGCCGGTCTCGGTGATGGGGACCGGCATGGGCATCCCCTCGCTGTCGATCTACGCGACCGAGCTGATCCGCGACTACGGCGTGACCGAGCTGATCCGGGTCGGGAGCTGCGGGGGTCTGACCGACGACGTCGAGCTGCGGGACATCATCGTCGCGACCGGGGCCTCGACGGACTCGGGGGTCAACCGTCGGCGCATCCACGGCTTCGACCTCTCGGCGGTGGCGGATTACGGACTGCTGCGCCGGGCGGTGGAGGCGGCCGAGCGGCTGGGCCACCCCGTGCGCGTGGGTCCGATCTACTCGAGCGACCTGTTCTACGCGCCGGAGCCGGAGCTGATGGCGACGCTCGCCGGGCTCGGCATCCTCGGCGTCGAGATGGAGGCGGCCGGGCTGTACGGGCTGGCGGCGGCGGAGGGGGCGAAGGCGCTCACCATCGCGACCGTGAGCGATCACCTCCACAAGGGCGGCCACCTGTCGTCCGAGGAACGGGAGACCTCGTTCGACGAGATGATGGAGATCGCGTTGCACGCCGCCGTCGCAGGCTGACACCTGGATGTCCGATTTCCGCTAGCTATTCTGGCGGAAATCGGACAGGCTGCAGGTCATGAGCCCTGGCGTTGCGACTGCGGTGAGCGGCCTCGACGCAGACCGCTGCTACCGGGCGGTCGAGAGCCGCGACGAGCGCTTCGACGGCTGGTTCATCACCGGCGTGCGGACCACCGGGATCTACTGCCGGCCGAGCTGCCCGACCCCGGTCCGGCCCAAGCGAGCCAACGTGGAGTTCTTCCCGACGACCGCCGCCGCGCAGCGGGCCGGGTTCCGAGCCTGCAAGCGATGTCGGCCCGACGCCACGCCCGGCTCGCCCGAGTGGGACCTGCGAGCCGACCTCGTCGGTCGGGCCATGCGGCTCATCGCCGACGGCGTGGTCGACCGGGACGGCGTGCCCGGCCTGGCGTCGCGCCTGGCCGTCGGCGAGCGGCACCTGCACCGCGTGCTCGTGGACGCGGTCGGGGCCGGGCCGCTCGCGTTGGCCAGGGCCAACCGGGCTCAGGCGGCGCGGGTCCTGATCGAGACCACCGACCTGGCGTTCGCCGACGTGGCGTTCGCGTCCGGCTTCTCCAGCATCCGTCAGTTCAACGACACGGTCCGCGCCGTGTTCGCGGTCACGCCGACCCAGCTGCGGCGGGCGCGCCGTGACGACGGCGAGCTCGCGGCTGGAGGGCTCACGGTCCGCCTGCCGTACCGGCCACCGTTCGACTCCCGGTACCTGCTCGGCTTCCTCGCCGCCCGGTCCGTCGACGGGGTGGAGCACACCGACGCCACGACGCACCGTCGCAGCCTGCGGTTGCCGAACGGCACCGCGACGATCGAGCTCGAGCCGGCCGACGGGTACGTGCGGTGCCGCGTACGCCTGGACGACATGGCTGACCTGGCCGCCGTCGTCCAGCGCTGCCGCCGGCTCCTCGATCTCGACGCCGACCCCGACGCGGTCGCCGAGACGATCGGTTCCGATGCCGCCATGGCGCCGCTCGTACGCCGGTTCCCCGGCCTGCGGGCGCCGGGCGCGGTCGACGCCACCGAGATCGCGGTGCGGGCCGTCGTCGGCCAGCAGGTGTCGGTCGCGGCCGCCCGCACGATGCTGGGTCGCCTCGTCGAACGGGTCGGTGCGCCGGCGACGCCGTTCGACACCTCGGTGGTGCGCTGCTTCCCGACCGCCGACGAGCTGGCCGACGCCGATCTCGACGGGCTCGGGTTCACGACCCGCCGGGTCGGCACGTTGCGAGCGTTGGCCGATGCCGTCGCGTCTGGCCGGCTGGCTCTCGACGTCGGAGCCGACCGGGCCGAGGTCCGCGCCCACCTGCTCACGTTGCCCGGCGTGGGTCCGTGGACGGTCGACTACGTGGCCATGCGCGCCCTCGGCGATCCCGACGTGGTGCTGGCCAGCGACCTGATCGTCCGCCGCAGCGCGACCGCACGAGGACTGCCGGCCCGGCCCGCGACCCTGGCCGACCGAGCCCGGCGGTGGAGCCCGTGGCGAAGCTACGCGACCCATCTGCTGTGGGCCGCCCACACCCCCGAGAGATCTCGACACCAAGGAGAGCTGCGATGACCCTGGCCTGTGCCACGCTCGACACCCCGATCGGCCCGATGACGGTCGTCGCCTCCGACGCCGGCCTCCGAGCGGTCCTGTGGCCCGGCGACGACGGGCGGGTCCGCCTGCCCGACCAGATCGTGGAGGATGCCGACCACCCGATCGTCGCCGGCGCGTCGGCTCAGCTCACGGAGTACTTCGCCGGCGAACGGACCGGGTTCGACGTGCCGCTCGACCTGGTCGGGACCGACTTCCAGCGGACTGTCTGGCGCTCGCTGGCCGACATCCCGTTCGGCGAGACCGCCACCTACGGCGAGCAGGCCGACCACATCGGACGGCCGACCGCGGCCCGGGCGGTCGGGTCGGCGAACGGCAGGAACCCGGTGTCGATCGTGCTGCCCTGCCACCGGGTCGTGGGCGCCGACGGCTCGATGACCGGCTTCGCGGGCGGCGTCGACACCAAGCGGTTCCTGCTCGACCACGAGGCGCGCGTCGCTGCCCGTCAACGGTCAGGGCGTGCTGCCTCGGAGGGGTAGCCACCACTCCTGGACCTCGGCCGCGTGGGTGCGCGCGTAGCGGCGAGCCAGGTCGTCGGCGTCGGGACCGGGATCTCGCATCTCGGTCGGCGCGAGCGGTGAGGCGCCGGCCACGGGGTCGATCCACTCCAGTCGCATGGACTCGACGGCGTCGCCGATCGGGCCCACCTGGTTCTCGTGGTGGTCGGCGGTCTGGTGGGCGAGGAAGCCCAGGTAGTCGTCGAACGACAGCAGCACGTAGTAGGTGCGGGGCTCGGCGCCGCGCCAGTACTCGTACCGCCGCACCGCGGTCTCGGTGTCGTGCGTGCCCCGGTACAGCGAGCGGGCGGTCTGCTCCCACTGCTGCTCCTTGCCGGGCTTGACCGTCACGTGGGCCAGGATCGTCGCCACATCGTCACGCTAGACGCGCGTCGGCGAACGGGTAGCGTGAACCGATGCACCACGTCGGGTTCGGGCGAACCGGTCTCCGTGTGTCGCAGCTGTGTCTCGGCACCATGACGTTCGGGGGCCAGTGCGACGAGGACACGTCGCGCGCCATCCTCGACCACGCGTTCGACTCGGGCATCACGTTCGTCGACACCGCCGACATGTACCCGAACGCCGGCGACGAGACGACGGTCGGGCGCACCGAGGAGATCATCGGCCGGTGGCTGGTCGGCCGGCGTCAGGAGGTGATCCTGGCGACGAAGTGCTTCGCCCCGATGAGCGCCCGGCCGTGGGACACGGGTGGCTCGCGCAAGCACATCCTCGATGCGGTCGACGCGTCGCTACGCCGGCTGGGCACCGACTACATCGACCTGTACCAGCTCCACATGGACGACCGGCGCACTCCGCTCGACGAGACGCTCGCCGCCTTCGACGACGTCGTCCGGGCCGGGAAGGTGCGCTACGTCGGATGCTCGAACTACCTCGCATGGCGGCTGGCCAAGGCCCTCGGGCGCAGCGCGGCGAACGGCTGGTGCCGATACGAGTCGGTGCAGCCCCGCTACAACCTGCTGTTCCGCGAGTTCGAGCGGGAGCTGTTCCCGCTCTGCGAGGAGGAGGAGCTGGCCGTCATCCCGTACAACCCGCTCGCCGGCGGATTGCTCACCGACAAGCACGCCCGCGGCACCCCCGATGCGGCCACCCGCTTCGGCTTCGGGAGCGCGGCCGAGCGCTACCAGGACCGGTACTGGCACGACGAGATGTTCGACACGGTCGACGAGATCGTCTCGCTCGCCGACGAAGCCTCGATCACGCCGGCTCGGCTCGCGGTGGGTTGGATCCTGGCCCAGCCCTTCGTCACTGCGCCGATCGTGGGCGCGACGCGTCCCGACCAGCTCGACGACGCGGTCGCCGCGGTCGACAAGGGGCTCGACGCCGACCTCGTCGAACGCCTCGACGAGCTCACCACCCGCTACCGCTACGGCGACGCCCGCCGCTGATCGGTCCGCTGAGCGTGGCGATTCCAGTCGGGTGTGGCACCATGGCGGCGCCCGTCGGGGCGGAAGCCGGTTCGAACGAAGGGTTCCCATGCAGGTTGCAGTGCTCAGTGACGAGACCAGGTCGGTCGACGCGCAGGTCTTCGGCGACCGGGTCGTCGTGTCGCCCGGCGACCTGCCCGACGCGATCGGCTGGGAGCTGAAGCCCGAGGGGCTGTGCCGCGACGACGTCTGCGTGCCGGTGCGTGACCCCTCGTCGATCGAGGCCGGTGACGGCATCGACCTGGTGGCCGCGGCTGCGGCGCTCGGTTGCCCCGCCGCGGTCAGCATCGAGTCGGGGGTGGTCGCGATCGGGCAGCCGGCCGCCACCCGCAAGCGTGCGATCGAGGGTATGGAGGCGGTGCCGTTCACGCTGCCCGACCTCGACGGCGAGCTGCACTCGCTCGACGAGTGGAGGGGCAGCAAGAAGCTGGTGCACGTCTTCGCCAGTTGGTGAGGATGCCGCTACGACCTGCCCGGGTGGCAGGCACTGCACGACGAGCTCTCCGACCAGGACTTCACGGTGATCGGGGTTGCGCTCGACGAGCACCCCGACGACGTGCGCGAGTTCGCCGAGGGCATCAGCTACCCGGTCCTGATCGACCGCGAGCACGTGCTGAGCGAGCTGTACGCGGTCAGCAACGTGCCGACCGTGCTGTGGATCGACGAGCACGAACGCATCGCGCGGCCCAACGGGGTGGCCTTCGGCGTCGACATGTTCGTCGAGCTCACCGGCATCCCCGCCGAGCCGCACAAGCAGGCGGTTCGCGACTGGGTCACGCGCGGGGTCGTCGATCTCCCGGCCGAGGAGCTGGCCGGCGCGGTCGACGACCTGAGCGACGCCGAGGTGGCGGCCCGGCTCGAGTTCCGCATCGCGGCGCACCTGCGGCGCCGAGGTGACGACGCCGGCGCCGCGACCCACTTCGCCCGAGCGGCGGAGCTGGCCCCCTACGACTTCAGCGTCCGTCGGGCCGCCATGCCGCTACAGGGTGAGGACCCGTTCGGCGAGAAGTTCTTCGCGCTCTACGAGGAGTGGCAGGCGGCAGGCTCGCCCTACCACGGGCTCCCGCGACCTACCTCCTGATTCGCCGGACCGTTCCGTCAGGCGTTGCGGATGGTCAGGCCGCCGTCCACGGGCAGGACCGCGCCGGTCACGTAGGAGGCGGCCGGCAGGCACAGGCTGAGGGTGACGTGGGCCACCTCCTCGGGCTCGCCGTAGCGGCGCAGGGCGGTGCGGCGCCGGGCAAACGTGTCCTTGTCGGCGTCGGGGATGTCGGCGGTCATCGCAGTGTGGATCGGTCCCGGACACACGCAGTTGACGGTGATCTGCTCGGGTCCGAGCTCGACCGCGAGCGAGCGGGTCAGCCCGATCACCCCGTGCTTGGCGGCCGTGTAGCCGGGGATCCCCGCCGTGGCACCGAGGCCCTCGGTCGAGGCGATGTTCACGATGCGGGCCGCATCGCTGGCTCGCAGGTGAGGGAGGGCGGCCCGCACGACCCGCGCCTGGGCGGTGAGCAGCACGTCGAGGCTGGCGGCCCAGCTCTCCTCGAACTCGGGCATCTGGACCGACGACGGGACCGAGATCCCGGCGTTGTTCACGACGATGTCGAGTCCTCCGAAGTGGCTGGCGACGGAGTCGATCACCTCGACGATCGCGCCCGGATCGCTCACGTCGAGCCGCCAGCCCCGAGCGGTGCCGCCCGAGTCGACGATCTCGGCGGTCACCGCGGCGATCCGGTCGGCGTCGAGATCGGTGACCGCGACGGAGGCGCCCTCGTCGGCGAACAGGTGAGCGGTGACCCGACCCATCCCGCTCCCCGCGCCGGTGACGAGGACGCTGCGGCCAGCTACCGACCGCGAAAGAGAGCTAAGCACGGGACAGGAGCCAGCCCGGCGCCTGCGGCGCCGGGCGGGAGGGAGCGCCAGCGTCTGCCGTCAGGAGCGCCCGGAGGGCGCGAGTAGGCAGCAAGTCAGGGTTGCCTCACAGAATCTGTGAGAGGAAGAGCTTGGTCCGGTCTTCTTGCGGGTTGGTGAAGAAGTGCTCGGGGGTGCCGACCTCGACGATCTCGCCGTCGGCCATGAACACGACCCGGTCGGCGACCTCTCGGGCGAACCCCATCTCGTGGGTGACGCAGATCATGGTCATGCCCGAGCGGGCCAGCTCC
>JBFJYB010000064.1:0-9907 GCA_041622835.1 Acidimicrobiales bacterium
GCACGATCTCGACGACCTGGGCCGGCGCGTCGTAGCTGATCGTGGTCTCGGCGCTGGCCACGTTGGCGCTGTCCCACGGCCAGTTGATCGACAGCGCACCGTACGCGTGCAAGAGGGCGACCACGATCGCGGTCAAGCCAAGAAGTGTGCCGATTCCTGCTGTCCTCTTCGCCATGCGTGCGTGTCCTCGGTCGCCCCTCGGTCAGTTACCCCCGGTGCAGCCAGTAGACGCATGGGGCGCCTAAAAAGTCGCGAAAGGCGGCGCCCGCCAGGCGCGACGCGGGCCGGCCGACCGGATGCGATTGGTCCGCTGCGGGCGCGGTGCCCGAAGATGGCCGGGTGCGCCGGGCGCGCCCCACGCCAAGGAGGCCCGATGACCAATCACGAGCGGCCCTTCGGCCGCTATCTGGAGGACTTCCGGGTCGGTGACGTCTACCGCCACTGGCCCGGGAAGACCGTGACCGAGTACGACGACCATCTCTTCTGCATGATCACCATGAACCACCACCCGCTCCACACGAACGAGTGGTTCGCCGAGAACGAGACCGTCCACGGCCGCAACGTGGTCGTCGGGAACCTCGTGTACTCGCTCGTGCTGGGCATGTCGGTGCCCGACGTCAGCGGCTCGGCCATAGCCAACCTCGAGGTCGAGTCCCTGCGGCACGCCCGGCCGACGTTCCACGGCGACACGGTCTACGCCGAGACCCGGGTGCTCGAGGCCCGCGAGTCGACGTCGAAGCCCGACCGGGGTGTCGTGACCGTCGAGACCCTCGGCCTCAACCAGCGGGGCGAGGAGGTCTGCTCGTTCCGTCGCAAGGTGCTGGTGTGGAAGCGCAGCCACGCACCGGCCCGCCGGCGCCCGTACGACGGCGTCGACGTCTGGGAGAGCCGGACCGGACGCAAGCGGGAGGGGGAGGGGGACGATGTCGGCACGGAGTCGTGACCTGCCGCGCCGGTCGTGCCTGTCGGTTCCGGGCTCGAGCGAGAAGATGCTGGCGAAGGGCCCGACCCTCGACGCCGACATGGTGTTCCTCGACATGGAGGACTCGGTCTCGCCGCTCGAGAAGGAGGCGGCCCGGCCGAAGGTCCTGGCCGCCATCCACGACCACGACTGGGGCGAGAAGGTCCTGTGCGTTCGGGTCAACGCGTGGGACACCCCGTGGACCGTCGGCGACCTCACCGAGGTCGTGGGCCAGGCCGGTCCGCGGCTCGACGAGGTCATGCTGCCCAAGGTCCAGACCGCGGCCGAGGTGGTGGCCGCCGACCTGGTGCTGACCCAGATCGAGGTTGGTGCCGGCCTGACACCGGGGCACGTGGGCATCGAGGCCCAGATCGAGACGGCGTCCGGGCTGATCAACGTCGAGGAGATCTGCGCCGCGTCCCCGCGCCTCGAGGCGGTGATCCTCGGTCCGGTCGACATGTCGGCCTCGATGGAGATGCCGTCGCTCGGTGGGGGTCTCGACATCCCCGGGTACCCGGGCGACTACTTCCACTACGTGTTCGTCAAGATCTTGAGGGCCGGCCGGGCCAACGGGCTCCAGGTCATCGACGGCCCGTACGTGAAGGTCCGCGATCCCGACGGCTTCCGCGACTACTCCCGACGGGCCATGGAGCTCGGGTTCGACGGCAAGTGGGCCCTGCATCCCGACCAGGTCACGATCCTGAACGAGCTGTTCTCGCCCACCCAGGAGCAGTTCGACAAGGCCCACGCCATCCTCGACGCCTACGCCGACGCGACCACCAGCGGCGAGCGCAAGGGGGCGGTGATGTTCGGCGACGAGATGATCGACGAGGCGTCCCGGAAGGTGGCGGCGAAGCTGGTCGCGAGGGGCGACCGGGCCGGCCTCCAGCGGTCGCGCTGACGGTCCGCCGCACCGGCGAGGGTCAGTCGAAGACGACGACGGAGGCCGGGTCGGGCGCGTCGATCCGGATGTCGGCGCCGAGCTCGAAGAGGTCGTACTGGTAGAGGTACCGGTCGGCGCCGTCGGCGATGGTGCCCTCGATCCGCAGCACGAGACCGTCGCCGTCGACCCAGTAGTCGAACGCGGCCGTCGCCTGGTCGCTGATCCCGGCCCCGATGTAGTCGCCCCCGGGGTCCCCGCGGTAGCGGGCGACCACCTTCCCGTCCAGCTCGGCGTCGCCCACCAGGTCGAGGGTGGCGACGACGTGGTCGCCGTCAGCCAGGCGGCCGAGCCCGAGGCCGGCCTCGTAGGCGAAGAACGGCTCCTCGTACCAGTCGCGGGTGCCGTCGAACCGGGCCCAGGCGCCGTCCGCGGTGGCGACCACGCGGGTCTCCGCGGGCGCCCGGCCGCGGTCGATCACCGTGGTGAGCTGGCTCACCGCCCACGGCGTGACGGTCGCGTCCGATCGCTGGTCGAGGGCGAAGCCCGGCCCCTCGATCCGCAGCCGCTCCCGGTAGGAGCGAACGCCGGCGGCCTCGAAGATCGCCACGTCGGCCCACGGGGGCGGGTCGGCCAGCGCGTCGACGAGGGCCAGATGGTCCGGTGCCGGCTGATCGTCGGCGACGACCGGTTCGATGGTGAGCCGGTCCTGGTCGACGTGAGCCGAGCACGCGCCGGCCACGAGCGCCAGCGTGATCGGCCCGATCAGGCCGCCGGCGAGCCGGGTCCGGGGGCTTCGAGTCACCCCCTCCCATCGGCCCCCGATCGCACGAGCTGAGCGCCAGGGCGGGGCCGGCCGGCGTCAGGCCTCCTCGACCCTCACCATGTGCTCGTCCCAGCCCTCGGCACCGTCGGGGCGAGGTGAGACCCGCCGCTCGGTCTGGGTGAAGCCGGTGCCGTCGGTCGCCCTGACCTGGATGCGGTGCTCGCCGGGCGTTGCGTCCCACGTGTAGAGCCACTGCCGCCACGAGGTGCTCGCCAGCTCCTCGCTGAGCTCGGTCGGCTGCCACGGTCCTTCGTCGATGCGGACCTCGACGCCGACGATCGAGCGGGTGGGTGCCCAGGCGATCCCGGCCACCGCCGTCGGCCCGGGCGGGACGCGCGCCCCGCCGCGTGGGACGTCGATCCGCGACTGGGTCTTGACCGGTCCCTCCTTGGCCCAGCCCCGGGGGATCCAGTAGCCGTCGAAGTCCTCCCAGCGGGTCAGCTCGATCTCCTTGAGCCACTTGGTGGCCGACACGTAGCCGTAGAGCCCGGCCACGACCAGCCGGGCCGGGAACCCGTGGGCCACCGGGAGCGGCTCGCCGTTCATGGCGAACGCGACCATCGCGGTTCGCCCGTCGTAGGCGACCTCGGTGGGGAAGCCCGCAGTCCATCCGTCGACCGATCGCCCGACGATCTGGGTGGCGTCGTCGGCGACCCCGGCCCGGTCGAGGATCTCGGTCAGCGGCACCCCGGTCCAGATGGCGTTGCCCACCAGGTTCCCGCCGACCTCGTTCGACACGCACGAGAGGGTGACCGGTGCCTCGATCATCGGCATGTCGAGCAGCTCGTCGAAGGTGATCTCGTAGGGGTCGTCGACGAGCCCCCGGACCCCGAGCGTCCATCCGGTCGGGTCGACGAGCGGCGTGGAGAGAGCGGTGTCGATCCGGTAGAAGTCGTCGTTCGGCGTGATGAACGGGGAGAGCCCGGGGACCTCGTCGAAGGTCTGGAGCGAGGTCAGGGCGACGGTCGGGTCCTCGGCCGGCAGGGTCGCGGCCAGCGTCGTGCGGGCTTCCTCGACGTCGCGCCGGCTGCGGAGGACCTTGCCGAGCCGCGACCCGAAGATGGCGACGAAGGCGGCGCCGCCGGCCGCACCGAGGAACCACCGCCGCTCGGACACCGTGGTGCCCAGCGGGGAGAGGTCGTTCCGAGCCGGCGAACGGCGTTCGGCGAGCCGGAGGAGTATCAGCAGCGTCGCGATCCCGGCTGCGCCGGACAGGACGCCGGCGATCCAGGCGCCGGCGTCGGTGGCCTGCGGGTCGCGCATGCCGGCGAGGGAGCCGACCACGGCGAAGCCGCCGAACACGACGACGCCGGCCGCCGCTCGGCGGCGCGACGCGATGCCGGTCACGACGCCGAGCACGAGCGTGGTGACCACGGTGCCGGTGACCAGCGCCGACTTCTGGCCGGTGCCGAAGGTCTCCCGCGCCCAGTTGTCGAGCTCCTGGAAGCCGTTGTCGACGATCCACGTTCCCACCGCGATGACCAGCGAGGGCACGTCCCGGGTGAGGCCCGAGAGCAGCTCGGCGACGGCCAGCGCGACCCCGGAGGCGAGGAGGCCGGCCAACCCGGCCGCCAGCTTCGAGGTGGGTTCGGCCCCGGGCTCGGCCGCCTCGGCGCCGGTCGGCCGCTCGATGGTGGAGGTCATGTCGAGCTCGTGAGCCTTTCGCGATGGTCAGGGTGACCGTACCGGTCCGGGCCAGTCGGCCCTGCCTACCCTGAGGCTGCCTACCCTGAAAGTTGGGCCTGGACCGTCAACGCTGGCGGCTCGGAGGAAGTTCCCCGCACCATGCACGATTCCGTCCTGTCGACCTACGGCTACGACGACGCCGTCGCCCGCGCCGTCGCCGAGCTGGCCGAGGACGACGCCGTGCCGGGGCGGGTGAGCCGGGTCGACCGCGGCGAGTGCACGGTCCTCACCGAGGACGGTCCCGTCCGCGCCGCGTCGGACTCCCAGCGCTCGCAGGGCGCCAGCGCCCCCGCCATCGGGGACTGGGTCATGGTCAGCGACGATCCTGCCATCGGGCCCGTCGTCGACGCCGTGTTGCCACGCGCCACCGCGCTGGTGCGGCGGGATCCGGCCGAAGAGGTGGTCGAGCAGGTGCTGGCGGCCAACGTCGACGTGGTTGCCGTGGTCCACGGGCTGGCTCGACCGGTGAACCCGGCCCGCCTCGAGCGGTTGCTGGTGCTGGCATGGGACAGCGGGGCCCGGCCGGCCATCGTTCTCACCAAGAGCGACCTCGGCGACGGCGATGCCGCCCGGGACGGTCTGCTGGAGCTGTTCGACGACGTCGATGTGTTCGTCACCAGCGCGGTCACCGGTGAGGGCATCGCCGATCTGGCTTCGTTCGTGGCCAGGCACGGGACGATCGTGTTCATCGGCCAGTCGGGCGCCGGGAAGTCGCGCCTGGCCAACGCCTTGCTGGGCGCCGAGGTCCAGGAGGTCGGCGAGGTCCGCGACGACGCCAAGGGACGACACACGACCTCGACCCGGGACATGATCCCGATTCCGGGCGGCGGCGTGCTCATCGACACTCCCGGTGTGCGGGCCGTGGGCCTGTGGGACGCCGACGGTGCCGTCGACCGGGTGTTCTCGGACGTGGTGGAGGTGGCGGCCGGCTGCCGCTTCCGCGACTGCACCCACGCGGTGGAGCCCGGCTGCGCCGTTCGCCAGGCGGTCGCCGCCGGCGAGCTCGACGCCGGCCGGGTGGAGCGGTACTCGCGGCTCCACGACGAGCTGGCCGACCAGGCCGCCGACATGATCGAGCGGGCCCGCCGCCAGGACCAGGGCCGTCGCCGCCGCTCCACCCCCCGTCGCACTCGCCGGCGGTAGCTGCTCGGTGAAGCGCCGGGGTCGCCCGGCGTACGTTCCTGTACAGCCGAGCACCTACGATCTACGGCGGGTCGAACCAGGTCCAGCGCAACGTCGTCGGCGAGCGCGTGCGGGGGCTCGCCTGAACCCGAGTCCCAACAACCCGAATCCCGAGAACCCGAATCCCGAGAACCCGAATCCCGACAACCCGAATCCGGAGAACGAGGAGTGACTGCCATGGCCGAGGCGTACATCGTCGACACCGTGAGGACGCCGGTCGGCCGTCGAGGAGGCGGGCTGGCCCAGGAGCACCCGGCCGACCTGGGCGCCCACGTGATCCGGGGCCTGGTCGAACGGACCGGCATCGACCCCCAACTGGTCGACGACGTGGTCTTCGGCTGCCTCGACACCATCGGCCCGCAGTCCGGCGACGTGGCCCGGACCTGCTGGCTGGCGGCCGGGCTCCCCGAGTCGGTCCCTGGCGTCACCGTCGACCGTCAGTGCGGATCGAGCCAGCAGGCCGTGCACTTCGCGGCCCAGGGCGTCATGAGTGGCACCCAGGATCTGGTCGTGGCGGGCGGCGTCCAGAACATGAGCGCCATCCCCATCAGCTCGGCGATGGAGGTGGGCGAGCAGTTCGGGTTCGACGACCCGTTCTCGACGTCGCGGGGCTGGCTCGAGCGCTACGGCGACCAGGAGATATCGCAGTTCCGCGGGGCCGAGCTCATCGCCGAGAAGTGGGGCTTCACCCGCCAGCAGCTCGAGGAGTTCGCCTTCGAGAGCCACCAGCGGGCCATCCGGGCCATCGACGAGGCCCGGTTCGACGCCGAGATCCTGCCCTACGGCGACGTGGCGGTCGACGAGGGACCCCGCCGCGACACGTCGCTCGAGAAGATGGCGAGCCTCGCCCCCCTCGAGGAAGGAGGGCGCATCACGGCCGCCGTCGCGAGCCAGATCTCCGACGGTGCGGTCGCCATGCTCGTGGCCAGCGAGCGGGCCGTGGCCGAGCACGGGCTGACACCCCGGGCGCGGGTGCACCACATGTCGGTCCGAGGCGACGACCCCGTGTTGATGCTCACCGGCCCGATAACCGCCACCCGCCACGCCTTCGACCGGACCGGCATGGGGCCCGACGACATCGACCTGTTCGAGTGCAACGAGGCGTTCGCCCCGGTGCCGCTCGCCTGGATGCACGAGTGCGACATCCCCCACGACAGGGTCAACGTCAACGGCGGCGCCATCGCCCTCGGCCACCCCCTGGGCGCCACCGGAGCCCGGCTGATGACCACCCTGCTCAACGAGCTCGAGCGCACCGGCGGGCGTTACGGCCTCCAGACGATGTGCGAGGGCGGTGGCCAGGCCAACGTCACCATCGTCGAGCGGATCTGAGGCAGCGGCGGGCTGGGGCCGACCGGACGTTCACGCCGGGGCGAGGGTGCCCGGCGCGGGCGCCCGCCGTACCTCGCCGGGGTTCGTGCCGGTGTGGCGCTTGAAGGCACGGCTGAACGCCGCCTCCGACGAGTAGCCGAGCCGGGCCGCGACCTGGGCGACGGTGAGCCGATCGGTGCCGAGGAGGTCGGCCGCGAGGTACATGCGCCAGCGGGTGACGTAGCCCATGGCCGGCTCGCCGACCAGGTCGGTGAAACGGGCCGCGAACGCCGACCTCGACATGGCCACCTCGGCCGCCAGCGAGGCGACGGTCCAGTCCCGGTCCGGTTCGCGGTGGATGGCGGCGATGGCGTGACCGATCCGGGGGTCCTTCAGCGCTCCGAGCCACCCGGTGCGGGCGGCGGGGTCGTGGTCGATCCACGACCGGATGGCCTGGATGACGAGGATGTCGGAGAGCCGGGTGACGACCGCCTCCCCGCCCGGGCGGGTCTCGCGGGTCTCGGTCGCCATCAGCCCGAGCAGGGCCGGTAGCCACTGCCACTCGCTCGCGCCGGCGGTGGCGTCGACGTGGATGATCTCGGGCAGCATCTCGACCAGGGAGCGGGCCGCAGGGTGGCCGAAGCGGACGGCGCCGCAGATCAGCTGGACCGGCTCGCCGCCGCCGCCCTCGCGCAGGATCGCGTACTGGTGGCTGATGTAGTCGTGGGGGAGGTCGAAGATGGAGCGGGCCGGCGTGTCGAGGTCGTCGAGCAGCCGGTGGCCGGCGCCGTGGGGGAGGACGGCGAGGTCGCCGGATCGCAGCCAGCGCTGCTCGCCGGCCGAGTCGACCAGCCAGCAGCGGCCGGTGGTCACGACGTGGAAGAAGAGGCAGTCGGGCATGGGCGGCAGGCCGAGGCCCCACGGTGCGCTCAGCTCGGAGCGGCAGTAGAACACCCCGTCCATGCGGAGGAAGTGCAGGGCCTCGGCCAGCGGGTCGGCGATGCTCGGCACGGCCGGGGGATCGGTCATGCCGAGAGGACCTGCTCGTCGAGCTCGACGTGGCGGCCGCCGGTGTTGAGCGGGTCGCGGACGAGGTCGATCACGGGGACTCCGAGGCCGAAGCTGTGGAGCGTGCCGTTGGGACGGATCTCGAGGAAGCACCCGTCGGGCTCGTCGAGGGCGCCGTGACCCGAGATCGACTTCAGCTTCCCGGCTTCGAGCAGGCCGCCCACGGCGGGATCGTCCATCTCGACGAGCCGGGCCTTGGCCTGGAAGTGGATCGTGTAGGGCGGGCCGAACGGAAGCCGGCGGAAGGCGATGCCCACGCCCACGTCGGGGTTGTTGGCGACGTTGCGGGCCTTGCGGCTCGATCGCATGACATGGACCCACAGGGCCCCGTCGACCGCCTCGTAGACGACGCCAGCGGCGTGGGACCGGCCGGCGGCCGACGTGGTGGCCAGCGTGCAGAACGAGCGGCGCTCGATCGTTCGCATGATCTTGCGTCGCTGCTTGCGCTGGGCGGTGGCCTCGGTGCTGGTCGGAGTGGTGGTTGGGGTATCGATGGTGGTTTGCATGCCATCCACGATGAACCAGGTCAGGTGGACGAACAATAGTCCAGCGTCGCAGTCTCTTGCTCGATCGTCCAGAGCGTCGGGACGCTGCTGGGCGACGGCGTCCCCTCTATTCGATGCGGTCGACGAGGCCCCAGCGCAGGGCGGTGGTGGCGTCGATGGTCCCGCCGGTGATCGCCAGCCAGGCGGTGCGGTGGCGGCCGATGCGGCGGGGGATGCTGACCGTGCCGCCGGCACCGGGCACCAGGCCCATGCCGACCTCGGGGAGGGAGAAGGTCGTGTCGGGCGCGGCGACGACCGTCGGCGCGAAGGCCGGGAGCTCGATGCCGGCACCGACACAGGCGCCGTGCAGATGACACCGCACCCGTCCCCCCAGCCGGTCCAGCCAGTACCCGGCGCTGCGGACCGAGCGGACGACGTGGGCGGTCGCCGGGTCGGGCGTGGTCCCGAACTCGGCCAGATCGCCGCCGGCGCAGAACGCCGGCCCCTCGCCGGCCAGGACCACGCCGTCGAGGGTCGGGTCCGAGGCGGCGATGCGGAGCCCCTCGACCAGGGCGTCGCGCATGCGGGCGCTGTAGGCGTTCCGCCGGTGGGGGCGGTCGAGGGTCACGAGCATGGTGCTGTCGCGGCGCTCGACCCGTACCGCGGGGCCGTCGTCGGGGTCGGGCGCGACCTCGCCCCGGGCTGCCAACCAGTTCGCGAACTCGGGACCGGACTGGAGGGTGCTGTAGACGAACGACTCGGCGGCCAGGGCGGCGGAGACGTCGAGGTCGGCCGACAGCCGCAGAAGCTGGACCAGCGCGACCGAGGCCTGCGGCCGCTCGGACACCCGGGCGGCCACGGTCGCCTCGGCGGCTGGGTCGTCGGTGGGGACCGCGGCCGATCCGACCTCGTCCGGCGGCGCGAGCACGACGTCGAACGCCCCGACCAGCTCCGCATCTCCGGGCGGGACCGACGGACCCACCCGGGCGACGGTGACCGCGGGCAGGTCGAGAAGCCGGCGACGGAGGTCGTCACGCCGGTCGGCCTCGGATCCGGCCGGGATCGACGTGAGATCGGCCACCACGAGCGGCATGGCCGAGTCCCACAGGTCCTCGTGGGTGAACGGTGACTCCAGCAGGTCGGTGAGCTCGGCGAGATCGAGCCCGCTCATCGATCGGCGTCGAGAGAGGCCAGCTCGTCACGCAGGACCCGCCGCAGCAGCTTGCCGGTGTCGCTGAACGGTAGTTCCTCCCTGACCACGATCACGTCGGGCGTGCGGGACGAGCGCAGCTCCCGCTGGGCGTGGTCCTGGAGCACGGCGACGTCGACGGTCGCGCCCGGCGCGGCGACGACCACGGCTGCGACCCGCTCGCCCCACTGCTCGTCGGGTATGCCGACCGCCGCCGCGGCCGCGACGTCGGGGTGGGCGGCGAGCACGTCCTCGATCTCGCCGGGGGAGATGTTCTCGCCGCCCCGGATGATGATGTCGTCGAGCCGGCCGGTCAGGTAGA
>JBFJYB010000065.1:0-9819 GCA_041622835.1 Acidimicrobiales bacterium
GAGCTGGTCGTCGAGGCGGTGGTCGCGGTCCAGGATCTCCTGCGCGGGTGCCCGCTGCCGCTGCCCATCCACGCCGGTATCGCCGCCGGCCCGGTGATCCTGTTCGAGGGCGACGACTACATCGGGGCCGCGGTGAACCTGGCCGCGCGGCTCGCCGATCTGGCCGGACCGGGTGAGGTGCTGGCGCCGGCGGGGATCATGTCGTCGCTGATGGTCAACACGAAAGCGGAACCGATCGGCATCCGGCCGGTGCCGGGCATCGCCGAGCCGATCGAGCTCGTCCGTCTCATCTCTGCGGCCGCGTGACGCGCGACGAGGATCTCACCGACTTCGAGCGCGACGTCGCTGCGGTGCTCGCCAACCTCGCGCCGGGCGACGTGGTCAGCTACGGCGAGGTGGCCGCCGAGGCCGGGCACCCTGGCGCAGCTCGTGCCGTGGGCCGATTCCTGCGCGACCACGAGGGGTATCCCTGGTGGCGGGTGGTCAACAGCCAGGGCCGGCTCGTACCCGGTCTCGAGTCGGACCACCGCCGTCGCCTGTTGGCAGAGGGCGTCGCGGTCTGCGACGACCGGGTGACCATGTCATGAGTGCCACCCACTAGCCTGGTGACGAGTCATGCGACGAGATTGCCGCAGCGCCCCTTGAGCGCCACGTGGAGCGGGCCCCACGGAGATTCGCTGCCCCGGCCCCCACAAGTCGACCTGGAGCCCACTGCATGACGATCGAAACCGAGATCTCGACCAGCTTCGCGGCGCTCGGCGTCGCCGAAGATCTGGTGGAGGTGCTGTCGGCCAACGACATCACCGAGCCGTTCCCGATTCAGCGGCTCACGATCCCCGATGCGCTGGCCGGCCGGGACGTCTGCGGCAAGGCCAAGACCGGCTCTGGCAAGACCCTGGCCTTCGGGCTCCCGGTGATCGAAGCGTTGGTGAAGGCCGAGCCCCGTCGGCCGCTGGCGCTGGCGCTGGTGCCGACCCGCGAGCTGGCCGTCCAGGTGCGAGACGAGCTGGCGCCGCTGGCGGAGACCCGTGGGTGGCGCATTGCCACGATCTACGGCGGGGCCGACATCGACCGCCAGATCAAGGCGCTGGCGCGGGGCGTCGAGATGGTGGTCGCCACCCCGGGCCGGTTGATCGACCTGCTCGACCGGGGCGAGCTGTCGGTCGACGGCGTCGAGCGTGTGGTGATCGACGAGGCCGACCGGATGGCCGACATGGGGTTCATGCCCCAGGTCGAGTGGATATTGCGGCGCATCGAGGGCGACCACCAGACCCTGTTGTTCTCGGCGACCCTCGACGGCGCGGTCGACGGGCTCGTCCGGCGCTACCAGACCGACCCCGCCACCCACGAGGTCGCATCGACCGAGATCACCGTCGACTCCATGGTCCATCGCTTCGTGAACGTCCACGAGATGGACAAGGTGAAGGTGGCGGCGGCCATCGCCAACGGTGGTGGACGGACGCTGATGTTCACCAACACCAAGTACCACGCCGACCGTCTGGCGAGGAACCTCAACAAGGAGGGGGTCAAGGCGGCGGCCATCCACGGCGACCTCCGCCAGAAGAGCCGTGAGCGGGCTCTGACCGATTTCGGGGCGGGCAAGCTCGAGGTCCTGGTGGCCACCGACGTGGCGGCACGGGGCATCCACGTCGACGACATCGAGGTCGTCGTTCATTACGATCCGCCGCAGGATCACAAGACCTACCTCCACCGGTCGGGCCGCACCGCCCGAGCCGGCGAATCGGGCCTGGTGGTCACGTTGGCGCTGTGGAACGAGGAGCTCGAGGTGAAACGGGTCCAGAAGCGGGTGGGGATCGACCTGCCGATCGTCGAGATGTTCTCGAACGATCCGCGTCTGGCCGATCTGGCGGCCTGGGACCCCGACACCGAGACCGGCTGATGGCGGCGGTCGTCACGCCCGCGGCGGTTCAGCGCGCCTCCCCGCGTTGGATCCACGGGCTCGCGACCGATGCGGCCATGGCCCTGTGCTGGGTGCCGTTCGGCCTGGCCGCGCTGTACTGGAGCGCGAACCCGTCGGCGACCCGGTTGCTCATGTCGGTCGTGCTGCTGCTGTCGTTCACGCACCAGCCGCTGACCCTGGCGCTGGTGTACGGCGACCGGGAGCAGTTCGAGCTGCGGCGCCGGATCTTCACGTGGAGCCCGGTGGTGTTCGCGGCGGCGATCTACCTCGCGCTCAACGTGAGCCTCATGCTGGTCGCCATCGTCGGGGGCCTGTGGAACGCGGTCCACACCCTCTTCCAGCGCTACGGGATCACCCGGATCTACGGGCGCAAGGTCGGTCAGACCGACGGCCGGCTCGAGCGGGCCCTGCTGCTGTCGTGGTTGGTCGGGGCGCTGGTGTGGGCTGCGGCCGACTCCCGCACGCCGGGGCGCATCATCGAGGCCGGCCTCCATGGCCACAACCGCGACGCGTTGGCCATCCTGGCCGACCTGCGACCGGTTGCCGTGGTCCTGGTCGCGCCGGTCGTGACGGTCGCGGCGATTCTCACCGCGGCCTGGGTGCTCAGCGAGCTCTCGGCCGGGCCGGCCGCCAACCCGGCGAAGCACCTCTACGTCGGGTCGACGGCCGCTCTGTTCGTACTGCTCGTCGTGCACCCGATCGCCGGCCTGATCGCCTACGTGGGCTCGCACGCGCTCGAGTACTTCATCATCGTGTACACCAACCTCCGCACGAGGTATCAGCTCTCGGCCGACGACGAGGCGCTGCTGGGGAGGGCGGTGCGATCGCGGGCCGGGCGGCCCGGCGTCCTGGTTGCCTACGTCGGGGTCCTGGCCGGGTTCGTCGTCGTCCTCGAAGTGCTCGGGAACTGGATGGTCTACACCACGGCGCTGTTCGTGCTGGGTGGTCTCCACGTCTTCTACGACGGCTTCATCTGGAAGCTGCGGCGGGCTCGAGTGGCGAGCAGCTTCGATCTCCCGGTCGTGGCGAGCTGACCATCCCCTCGGTGCTGGCGACCGGTCCGTAGCCTCGGACCGTGACGCCCGGTCCCGAGCTCGACCGCTACCTCGACGAGCTGGCCGGTGCCGGGCGTCCGGCGGACGTCGTGGCGGCCGTGGGCCGCTACCTCGCTGACCGCACTGGTTTCCCGGCCTGGTCGGAGCTGCGGCTCCACCGGCTCGACGCCGGTGTCGATGTTCCCGCGCCGCCTTCAGCGGCCGGGCCCGGTTGGCTCGGACCGCTCTACGAGGGTCTGCTCGATCCCGCAGCCCGCCGAGCCCGTGGCGCCCACTTCACCCCCTCCCGGGTCGCTCGGGGGCTCACCCGGGTGGCGGTCGGAGGCCTGCCGGCGACGAGCACCGTGCTCGACCCCGCCGTGGGCGGCGGTGTGTTCCTCCTGGCCGCCGCCGAGGTCCTCACTGCGGCCGGTGGCGTGCCGGCCGAGGTGGTCAGCGACCAGCTCTGGGGGGTCGACATCGATCCGGCGGCGGTCGCAGTCGCCGAGGCCGCGCTGGCCCTGTGGGCGTGGGAGTCGGGGCGCGTCGCCGTCGCCGGTGACCATCTGACGGTCGACGACGCCCTCGGAGCGGTGCCGGTCTTCGACGGCCGCAGCTTCGACGTCGTGGTCGGCAACCCGCCGTTTCGCAGCCAGCTCGCATCGACCACGGCCAGGACGGCAGGCGAAGCGGCCACGGTCGCACGACGCTTCGGCGACGCAGCCCGCGGCTACGTCGACGACGCCGGGCTGTTCGTTCTGGCCGCGCTCGATCACTGCCAGCCTTCGGGCCGGATCGCCCTGATCCAGCCGACGTCGACCCTCTCGGCGGCCGGGGCGTCAGGGCTGCGAGACGCCGTGACGCGCCGCGGCGCGTTGGTCGGCATCTGGGCCGCGCCCGACGTCTTCGACGCATCGGTCGACGTGTGTGCCGTGGTGATCGAGGCCGGCGCCGAGGCCCGAGGTGTCCAGTGCTACGGGGGTCTCGACGTCGATGCCGTCGCCGTGCGTCCCAACCCGGCTGCCGGTCCGTGGGGGGAGCTGCTCTCCGACGACGGGATCCCGAGGGTCGAGCTGCGCCCCGGTCCCGTTCTCGGGGACATGGCGCAGGCCACGGCGGGGTTCCGTGACCAGCACTACGGGCTCGCCCCACACGTCGTCGACGACCCGAGCGACCACATGACGCACCTGCCACAGCTCGTGAACGTCGGCCTCATCGAGCCCCTCCACTGCGACTGGGGAGAGCGGCCGGTCAGGTTCGCCAAGCAGCGCTGGCAACGACCGCGTCTCGACCTCGACGGGCTGCGAGCCGACGACCCGCGCCTGGCGGCCTGGGTCGACGAGCGGCTCGAACCGAAGGTCGTGGTCGCCACCCAGACGAGGGTGATCGAGGCCGCCATCGACCACCTTGGGTGCTGGGTGCCGAGCACACCGGCGATCTCGGTGCACGTGCCGCCGAGCGAGCTGGGCCGGATCGTCGCGCTGCTGCTCGCCCCACCACTGTCGGCGTGGGCGCGCCGGACCTACGGCGGGGCGGGGATGTCGGCCGACGCCATCAAGCTGGCCGCCAAGCAGCTGCTCGACCTGCCGCTGCCGCTCGACGTCGGCCGCTGGGCCGAGGCGGCGGTGCTCGCCGCCTCCACGTCGCCCGAGTCGTCGCGTGGGCGTCACGAACGACTGGTTCGAGTCGGCCGGCTGATGACCGACGCCTACCGGGAACCGGATCCGGTCTTCGAGTGGTGGCGCGACCGGCTGCGGAGCCCGGTCTGACCGGTTGGGGGGGTTGACGCCGAGCGCGAGGTAGAGGACACTTTCGGCGACATCAGGAGTGGCCCGCGCCGACCGGCGGCGGGTCCGGCAACCTGGGACGGACCCCCAAGGTGCTATCCCGCCCTCGGGTGGGGATGTGGTCCGGACGCCTCTCGGCGGCCCGGGCAACGACGAGTCCGAGCGTACGTCCGCTCTCCTGATCGGGAGCGGACGCTGTCGTTTCGGAGCCGGTGGCACCAGGGTCCCGCCCTCGACCTGCGAGAGGAGGACGGTGGTGAGGAGACTCCTACACTCACGTCACCGACACCCGGTCGCCCGTTTTCGGCCCGTGCGGGGACGGCGGTCAGCCGAGCCCCGCGGGCTCGCACCACCCATGCCTGACGCCGATCGCCACCCTCGCAGCTACTCGGCCGACCTGCCGGCCAGCGGTGCGTGGCGTCCGGGCGACCCGATCGGGAACCGGCAGTTCCTGCACCTGCCCGAGGATCGACCGTTCGCGCTCGAGGGTGGGGGATCGCTGACCGGGGTGACCATCGCCTACGAGACGTGGGGACGTCTCGCCGACGACGCCTCGAACGCGGTGCTCGTGTGTCACGCCTTGACCGGCGACGCGCACGCCACCGGCGAGATCGGGCCCGGGCACCCGACCGAGGGCTGGTGGAAGGACATGATCGGGCCGGGCCGGGCCCTCGACACCGACCGGTACTTCGTCGTGTGCGTCAACGTGGTGGGCGGATGCCAGGGCAGCACCGGACCGGCGTCGATCGATCCGGCTACCGGCCGGCCCTACGGATCGAGCTTCCCGCCCGTGACGGTGCGAGACATGGTGCGACTCCAGGCGCGGGTGGCCGACCACCTCGGAGTCGATGCCTGGCTGTGCGTGACCGGGGGCTCGATGGGAGGCATGCAGGCCCTCGAGTGGGGGGTGATGTACCCGGACCGGGTGCGATCCCTCGCCCCGCTGGCCACGGCGGTCGCGGCCACCGCCCAGCAGATCGCCTGGAGCGCAGTTGGTCGGACCCTGCTTGCACTCGATCCGGGCTGGCGCGGCGGCGACTACTACGACGCCGGCCCCGGCGAGGGGCCCCACGGCGGCCTGGCCGTCGCCCGGGCACTCGCTCACATCACCTATCGCTCCGACCACGTCTTCACCGAGCGCTTCGGTCGCGAGCTGGTCGACCCCCGCCAGGTCCACGGGCTGTGGGACCGCTTCCAGGTCGAGAGCTACCTCGACTACCAGGGCGAGAAGCTGGTACGGCGCTTCGACGCCAACACCTATCTGGTGCTCAACCGGGCCATGGACTTGCACGACGTCGGACGCGACCGCGGGGGCGTCGCCCGTGCCATCCGGCGCATCCGGGTGCCGGTGCTCTCCCTCAGCATCAGCTCCGATCTGCTCTACCTGCCCCACCAGCAGCGCGAGCTGGCCGATCTGGTCACCTCGGCCGGCGGCCGGTGCGAGCACGTCGTGGTCGAGAGCGAGCTGGGGCACGACGGCTTCCTGTTGGAGGTCGACGCCGTGGGGGACGCCCTCGTCGGGCTGCTCGAGCTGGCGGAGAAGAACGATGTCGCCTGACGCCGGGCGTCCCCGGCCCCGTCCCGACGGTCCAGGGCCCCTGCATCCCGACACCCAGCTGATCCGTGGTGGCCGCGACCGTAACGACCCGTCGCTGGCGCCGACGCTGTATCCCACCTCCACGTTCCTCACGCCGTCGTTGGAGGACGGACGGCGGATGGCCACCGATCCGGGCGAGAGCCACTTCTACACGCGCAACGGCAATCCCACGGTCCGGGCGTTCGAGGACGCCATCGCCGAGCTGGAGGGGGCCGAGACGGCGCGGGCCTTCGCCAGCGGCATGGGCGCGCTGTCGGGGGTCGTGCTGGGGCTGTGCTCGGCCGGCGACCACATCGTCGCCCAGCGCCAGCTCTACTCGGGGACCCAGCTGCTGCTCCAAGCCCACTGTCCCCGCTTCGGGATCGACGTCACGTTCGTCGACGCCACCCAGCCCGGCGCCTTTGCCGAGGCCGTCCGCCCCGGGAAGACCACGCTGGTCCTGGCCGAGACCCCGGCCAACCCGCGCCTCGACCTGGTCGACCTGGAGGAGATCGGCGCGATCCGCGGCCCGATCACCGTGGTCGACTCGACGTTCGCGCCGCCGCTCGTGCAGCGTCCCCTCTCCTACGGCGTGGACCTCTCGCTGCACTCGGCCACCAAAGCCATCGGCGGCCACAACGACGCCACGCTCGGTGTCGTGTCGGGCTCCGACGAGCTGCTGTCGTGGCTGTGGGGGTTTGCGGTCCTCCAGGGTGCCAGCGCCTCGCCGTTCGACGCCATGAACGGGCTCCGCGGCCTGCGCACGCTCGCCGTGCGGCTCGAGCGGCAGACCGAGACCGCCTACCGGCTGGCCGAGGTGCTCGAGAAGCACCCGGCGGTGTCGTCGGTCTGCTACCCGGGACTCGACAGCCACCCGCAGCGCGAGCTGGCCAAGCGCCAGATGAGCCTGGCCGGCGGGCTGTTCACCTTCGACATCGCGGGCGGAGCCGAGGTGGGCGTCCGCTTCGCCGAGTCGGTGCGGGTCGCGCAGCTGGCGTCGTCGCTGGGTGGGCCCGAGACGCTGGTGACCCATCCGCAGTCGACCACCCACGTTGGGCTGACGCCCGAGGAGCAGGACGTGGTCAGGATCGGCCCCGGCACGATCCGGGTGTCGGTCGGGTTGGAGCACCCCGACGACCTGGTGGCCGACTTCCTCCAGGCACTGGAGGTCGCAACGGGGTCGGTCGCGTCGGGCTGACGTGCCCGAGATACTCGAGGTCGAGTACTACCGTCGCGCCGCCGAGGCCGTCGTCGGGCGCCAGGTTCTGGAGGTGCACACCCCCGACGACTGGTATCTGAAGGGAGGCGCCGACGGCGAGGCGCTGCGGGCGGCCCTGGTCGGCCACCACGTCTCCGCAGCCCGACGCCGGGGCAAGCTGCTGCTGCTGGACACGACCGAAGGCACGACGCTGGGCCTCCGGTTCGGGATGACCGGCCGGCTGCTCGTCGACGGGTCGGCCACCATCGACCGCCTCGAGTACTCGAGCGGGCGGGACGAGCCGGCCTGGGACCGTTTCGGGATCGGCTTCGACGCCGGGGAGCTCCGTATCCGGGATCCGCGTCGGTTGGGTGGCGTGGTGCTCGACCCCGACGAGAACCGGCTCGGCCCCGACGCGATGACCCTGAGCCGCGCGGAGCTCTCGGGCGCCCTGGCGGCATCGATGACGACGCTCAAGGCCCGGCTCCTCGACCAGCACCGGATCGCCGGGCTCGGGAACCTGCTGACCGACGAGATCCTGTGGCGCGCCTCGTTGGCGCCGGGCCGCCCTGCAGGTGGGCTCGACGATCGCGAGTTGTCGGCGCTGCATCGGAAGGTGCGATCCACGCTGAACGAGCTGCTTGCCCGCGGCGGAAGCCATACCGGCGATCTCCAGGAGCATCGGGTTCCTGGCGGGCGCTGTCCTCGCGACGGCGACGAGCTGCGACGTGAGTCGATCGGCGGCCGCACGACCTACTGGTGCCCGGCTCACCAGCGGTAGCGAGCGGCTGGTCGGGCCGCGTAGCCTCGGGGCATGACCCGCAAGACCGCGAGCTTCGGCCGCGGGGTGGCCGTAGCCGTGATCATCGCCATGCTCATGGTGACCGCGCTCATCGTCGTCGGCGAGCTGTACTCGACCGGCGCCCGACCGCAGCTGGCCAGCGCCACCGCCGACGGCGTGCCGGTCCAGCTCGACGGCTCCGAGGACGAGATCCGCAACATCTCGATCGGGCTCGGCGGCCTCGGTGCTTCGGTCCTGATGATCACCGCGCTGTACTGGATCCACACCGGTCGGTTGGCCAAGGAGCGGCTCCTCCGCCAGCGCGCCGAGCTGGCGGAGAGCTCGTGAGCGAGGGCTTCGATCCGGACGCGATGATCGAGCGGTTCTCGGAGCGGGCCCAGGCCGTCAAGCAGCGCAACCTCCCGCCGATCGGGGGAGCGGAACGCCAGCAGTTCATCGAGCAGGCTCAGCGCGATTTCCAGGACTTCGCCATGATCGCCGACGCCGAGGCCAGCCTGGTCGACGGGATCCTGACCCTCACGATCGACTTGCGGCCACCCGACGCCGGCGAATGAGCGCCGGCCGGTTCGACGCCGCCATCGCGGCGATCGATGCCGCCAACGCCGACGATCCCAACCGGCTCGTGGTGCGAGGCCGCGAGCGGCCCAAGGAGCAGGCCCACGCCGAGCTGATGACCGAGTGGGTGTCGAGCCTCGATCCCGCTGCCGACGAGGCGCAGCTGCTCGCCGCCCGCGCCCACCACCTTCGACGGTGGAGCCTCCCGCGAGCCGACTTTCCCGCCGGCCGTCGCGGCTACCTGCGGTGGCGTACGGAGCTCCGCAAGCGCCACGCCGCCGAGGTCGGCGCGATCCTCGGTGACCTCGGCTATCCCGAGGCGGTGGTGGCCGACGTCCAGACCATCGTCTCCAAGAAGGGGCTCGGCACCGACCCACGGGTGCAGACCCACGAGGACGCGCTGTGCCTCGTGTTCTTCGAGACTCAGCTCGACCGCGTCGTCGACGGGCTCGATCCCGACAAGGCCCTCGACGTGTTGGCCAAGACCCTGGCCAAGATGAGCCCGGCCGCGCTCGACGAGCTCGACCGCCTGGACCTGCCGGCCGATCATCGGGCGGTCGTGGAACGGGCCCGCTCGGCCTGAGGCTGCCCTACGCTGGCCCTGCGCCCTGCCGAGGAGGTACCCGTGGCCGACGAGAACGCCGAAGAGCAACCCCCGCCCCCGCCGCCTCCGCCTCCGCCGCCTCCACCGCCGCCGGCGTCGGGTGACGCCCCGCCTCCGCCTCCACCTCCTCCTCCTCCTCCTGCGCCGGCGTCGGGTGACGCCCCGCCGCCGCCGCCACCACCGCCACCGCCACCGCCACCTCCTGCGCCGGCGTCGGGTGACGCCCCGCCGCCTCCGCCTCCTCCTCCTCCACCACCGCCGCCTCCTCCTGCGCCGACGTCGGGTGATGCGCCGCCCGCGCCGCCTCCGCCACCGCCTCCTGGGCCGGCGTCGGGTGACGCC
>JBFJYB010000066.1:0-9628 GCA_041622835.1 Acidimicrobiales bacterium
GCCGAACACGCCCTCGAGGGTGTGGACGATCTCGCCCTCGGAGGCCATGGCCTCGACCGCGCCGATCAGCGCCGGCATCAGGTTGACGGCGGGATCGGCGGCATCGGCGGCCACCCGGTCGAGCGCCCGCCCCACGGCGTCGTCGTCGCGCTCCTGCTTGGCCGCGGCCAGCCGCTTGAGCTGGTACTCCTCGACCTCGGGTCCGATCCGCAGGATGTTGCGCTCGCCGTCGTCGCCGTCGGTGAACCCGTTGACGCCGACGATGATGCGGCGGCCGGCGTTGACCTGGCGCTCGAAGCGGTAGGCGGCGTCGGCGATCTCGCCGACGAAGTACCCGTTCTCGATGCCCGCGTAGACGCCCTCGAGGATGGAGCCGTCGCCCAGCTCGTCGAGGTGGGCGAAGACCGCCTCGGCCTGGCGCTCCATCTCGTCGGTCATCCACTCGACGTAGGGCGACCCGCCGAGCGGGTCGGCCACGTGGGCGACGCCGGTCTCGTGGGCGATGATCTGCTGGGTCCGCAAGGCGATGCGGGACGACTTCTCGGTCGGCAGGGCCAGCGCCTCGTCGTAGCTGTCGGTGTGCAGGCTCTGGGTCCCGCCCAACGCGCCGGCCAGGGCCTGGATCGCCACTCGGGCGATGTTGATCTCGGGCTGCTGGGCGGTCAGCGACACCCCCGCGGTCTGGGTGTGGAACCGGCACATCAGCGAGCGCTCGTTCTCGGCCCCGTAGCGCTCGCGCATCCAACGGGCCCAGATGCGGCGAGCCGCCCGGAACTTGCCGATCTCCTCGAAGAAGTCGATGTGGCTGTTGAAGAAGAACGACAGGCGCGGCGCGAACTCGTCGACGTCGAGCCCGGCCGCGACCGCGGCCTCGACGTAGGCGAACCCGTTGGCCAGCGTGAAGGCCAGCTCGTGCGCGGCGGTCGAGCCGGCCTCGCGGATGTGGTACCCGGAGATCGAGACCGGATGCCAGCGGGGCATCTCGGCGGTGGTGAACCGGATCAGGTCGGTCACCAGCCGCATCGAGGGCCGGGGCGGGAAGATGTACTCCTTCTGGGCCTGGTACTCCTTCAGGATGTCGTTCTGGATGGTCCCGGCCAGACGGCGACGCTCGACGCCGTGCGACTCGGCGACCGCGATGTACATGGCCATGATGATGTTGGCCGGACCGTTGATCGTCATCGACGTGGACACCGTGCCCAGGTCGATGTCGGCGAACAGGTCGGCCATGTCGGCCATGGTGTCGACCGCCACCCCGGCCTTGCCGACCTCGCCGAGGGCCCAGTCGTCGTCGGAGTCGCGCCCCATGAGGGTCGGCATGTCGAACGCGGTCGACAGCCCGGTGCCGCCCGAGCGGAGCAGCTCCTTGAACCGCCCGTTGGTGTCCTCGGCGGTCCCGAAGCCGGCGAACATCCGCATCGTCCACAGCCGCGACCGGTACATCGACGCGTAGGGCCCCCTCGTGTAGGGGTACTGGCCGGGGTAGGGCGGGTCGCCGTACACGGCGTCGACCGGTACGCCCGACATGGTCTCGAAGTCGGCGTCGCGGGTCGGCGCCGCCTCGACGGCCTGCTGCCAGGCCGCGTGGGAGTCGTCGCTCATGGCACCAGTATTTCATAGGTTGACCAATAATAGGAAGTCCTAGTTTCGCGCCGGGACGCGCTACCCTCTCGGTGATGTCGCTCCCGTTCGATCCCATCGAGGAGGCCCGCCGGCAGTGGACCGAGCACGGCTGGGGTGCGGTCGACGCCATGTCGGCGGTCACGTCGATCACCCGGGCCCACCAGATCGTGCTCGGCCGCATCAACGAGGTCCTCGCGCCGTTCGGGTTGACCTTCTCCCGCTACGAGGCGCTGGTGCTGCTGACCTTCTCGCGGACCGGAGCCCTCCCGCTCGGCAAGATGGGCGTCCGGCTGATGGTGCACCCCACCAGCGTCACCAACACCATCGACCGGCTCGAGCGCGACGGCCTGGTCCGCCGGGTCGACCACCCCGACGACCGCCGGACGGTGCTGGCCGAGATCACCGACGACGGCCGGGCCGCGGTCAAGGAGGCGACCGACGCGCTGGTCGAGGTCCAGTTCGGCGTCGGGGCGCTGCCGAAGGCCTCGCTGCGAAGCCTCGACGCCCAGCTGCGCAGCCTGCGGCTGGCCGCCGGCGACTTCACCGAGCCCGACCAGTGGTCCGAGCAGCCGCGGTGACCGGGGACTTCGCCGAGCTCGAAGGTGCGGCGCTGGTGAGCGGCGGGACCGGCGCCATCGGAGCCGCGGTGTGCCGCCTGCTCGCCGAGCGCGGTTCGTCGGTCGCCTTCCTCTACCGCTCGAACGAGGAGGCCGCGGCCGAGCTCCGCCAGTCGATCGAGCGCCTCGGCAGCCGAGCCTGGTCGCACCCGGTCGACCTCGCCGACGCAGACGCCGCCGCCCGCGCAGTCGACGCCGCCGCCGAGGCGATGGACGGGATCCACACCCTGGTCAGCGCGGCCGGCCCCCGGGTGCCGATGCTGCACCTGAGCACCGTCTCGGCCGAGCAGCTGGCCGAGCAGCTCGCCACCGACGCCGTCGGCTTCTTCCACCTGGTCCGCCCGGCGCTGCCCCACCTGCGCACGAGCCGGGGATCGATCGTCGCGGTGACCACCTCGGCCACCGACCGGTACCCGAAGCGCGACGCGCTCTCGTCGGCCCCCAAGGCCGCGGTCGAGGCCATGGTCCGCGCCCTGGCTCGGGAGGAGGGCCGGTACGGCGTGAGGGCCAACGCGGTCGGCCCCGGAATGCTCACCGACGGGATGGCGGCGGCGCTGATGGCCGACGGGGAGCTCGACGAGACGGCCCAGGCCGCCGCCAGGGCGAACATCGCGCTGGGGACCTTCGGGACCGCGGTCGACGTGGCCGAGGCGGTGTGCTTCCTCGCCTCGCCCCGCGCCGGCTACGTGACCGGTCAGAAGCTGGCCGTCGACGGCGGCTTCAGCGTCTGAGCAGCTCGCGCCGAGCCTCGGTCGGGCCTGGCTCGTCGTTGGCTACCGGTCGGCCCCAGCGTTTACCGTCTCGGCCAGGCGTCACGTCTGCGCCCGCACGACCAGAGGAGCCTCCCATGCCCATCAACCCCGATGCCGTCGGCGCCGAGAGCGACTGGCACGAGACCAGCTGGGACTCCACCGCGTGCCTCCTGTATGCCCTGGGCGTCGGGGCCGGAGCCAGCGATCCCACCGGCGCCGAGCTCGAGTTCACGACCGAGAACACGAACGGCGTCGAGCAGCGGGCGCTTCCCACCATGTGTGTGGTGCTCGGGGGCGGGGCGGGCGCCAGCTCGCCGCTGCGCAAGCTGGGAGAGTTCAACCCGGCGATGCTGGTCCACGGCGAGCAGGCGATCGAGCTCCACAAGCCGCTGCCGGTCGAGGCCACCATCCGCACCCGTTCCCGCATCGACGCCATCTACGACAAGGGCAAGGCCGCGCTGGTCATCCTCGAGAACACGGCCGTCGACACCGCCGACGACCAGCCCATGTACACCACCCGCGGGTCGATGTTCATCCGGGGCGAGGGCGGCTGGGGCGGCGACCGTGGCCCGTCGTCGGACTGGTCGCTCCCCGACCGCGATCCCGACGAGGTCGTGAGCTACCCGACCCGCACCGACCAGGCGCTGCTCTACCGGCTCAACGGCGACCGCAACCCGCTGCACTCCGACCCCTCGTTCGCCGCGCTCGGGGGCTTCGACACGCCCATCCTCCACGGGCTGTGCACCTACGGCTTCACCGGGCGCGCCCTGCTGCATGCCGTCTGCGACAGCGACCCCGACCGCTTCGGCGGCATGTCGGGCCGCTTCTCCTCGCCGGTGCTTCCCGGCGAGCAGCTCGACGTCAGGATCTGGCGGAACGACAGCGGCGCCCAGTTCCAGACCTGGGTCGGCGACCGCGTCGTCCTCGACGCCGGCACCCTCACCGCCACCTAGCACGCGCGGCCACGGATGGCCGAGGCGAACCAGAGTCGGGACGCGACCACGGATGGCCGCCCCGAAGCCTGACGACGCTCGAACCAGCGTCAGAGCACTTCCCGGGTGAACCTCACGACTGCCTCGATCTCGGATTCGTCGAGGCGGCCGCCGAACGACGGCATCGAGTTGCGGCCGTTGGCGACGACCGCGATCTGGGCCTCGATCTCGGGATAGGCCGCCACCACCCGGCCCTCGTTCAGCGCCGGTCGTCCGGCGTAGCCCTGACCCTCCGGGCCGTGGCAGCCGGCGCAGCGCGACGCGAAGATCTCGGCCCCCCGCTGAAGCGCCGGGTCGTCGGAGGCGACCTCGACCGGCGACCCGCTGCGGAACAGCAGGACCACGAAGACCACGATGGCGACGAGGGCCAGCATCTCGACGCCGTCGACGATCTTCCTGAGGCTCACGGGCTCGGCCTCACAGCTCGACTCCGACCTCGGTGAACAGCCACAGCGCGCTGGTGGCCCACGCCGCGGTGAGGACCGCGAAGACGAGCCCCCCGGCCACCGGCAGGGCCCACCCCGGCAGCGCGTGGTTGCGGACCACGAAGACCTTGGTGGTCAGCGCGCCGTAGAACACGCAGCCGACCAGCGAGTGGACCCACACCCGCGTGTCGCCGGTCTGGTATCCGAAGCTCCACAGGCAGTGGTAGGCGACCGGAAGGGTCGCGAGGAACGCCAGCGTGCCGCTCAGCCGGTGGACGTCACCCAGCCAGCTCGGCGTGGACCGCCCGGGCAGCAGCCGGCCGTAGATCTTCAGCGCGCTCACGAGCTGGAACACCGCCAGCGCCACAGCCAGGGTGGCGAGCCAGGCCTTCATGTTGGCGGTGGACGAGAAGAACAGGTCGACGATGTTCTCGCCGGTCGGGTCGTGGACCCGCCCGTAGACCCCCGCGATCACCGCGACGGCGGCGCCGGCGAGCACCGGAATCGAGAGCGCAACCGGCAGCGGGGCCGCCCGCGCCTCCGACGCCTCGCTCATCCCGCTCCCCCTCTCTCGCCGGCCGACTGTAGTCCCGGGCCGGCGCGTCCGGCGGTACGGAGTTCTCCAGCGCGCGCCGGTTCTGCTTACATCTCGGCCATGCCGGTTCCGTCGAGTCGCGACCACGCCGACGTACGCGCCAGGCTGGAGGAGTGGCTCGACGGCCACCTGCCCCAGCCGACCGTGTCGGAGCTGACCATCCCGCAAGCCTCGGGGTTCTCGAGCGAGACCCTGCTGTTCGACGCGACCTGGGCGGGCGGGGGCCGCGGGTCCTTCGTCGCCAGGCTGCAGCCGGCCGACACCGACGTGCCGGTCTTCCCCGAGTACGACCTCGAGCTCCAGTACCGGTGCCTGAACCTCGTGCGCGAGCACACGGCGGTGCCGGTCCCGGTGGCCCGGTGGTTCGAGCCCGAGACCGAGCCGCTGGGCTCGCCGTTCTTCGTCATGGACCGGGTCGACGGGGTCGTGCCGCCCGACATGATGCCCTACACCTTCGAGGGCTGGCTCTACGACGCCGACCCGGCCGATCGGGCCCGGCTCCAGGATCGCACCATGGCGGTGCTGGCCGAGCTCCATGCCATCGACGCGACGGCGGTCGACCTCGCGTTCCTCGACCGACCCGAGCACGGCAGCAGCGCGCTCGATCAACACCTCGGCTACCAGCGCTGGTACTACGACTGGGCCCGAGACGGCGAGACCTACCCGGTGCTCGAGGCCACCTTCGAGTGGCTGGCCGCCAACCGTCCCGACCGGCCCGACGAGCCGGGACTGAACTGGGGCGACGCCCGAATCGGCAACGTCATCTACGTCGACTTCGAGCCGGTGGCGGTGCTCGACTGGGAGATGGCGGCGCTGGGCCCACCCGAGGTCGACCTGGCGTGGGGGCTGTTCATGCACAGCTTCTTCGCCACGGCCGCCGAGGTGATGGGGATCGCTCCGCTCGACGACTTCTACCGACGAGCCGACGTGGTGGCCCAGTACGAGGCCCACTCGGGACGCACCGTCCGCGACCTCGAGTTCTTCGAGATGCTGGCCGCCTTGCGCTACGGGATCATCGCGGCTCGCCTGCATCGCCGGCAGGTGGCCATCGGCGAGGCCGAGCCGGCCGCCACCCCCGACGACGCCATCATGACCTCGACCCTGACCTACTCGATGCTCGACGGCAGCTACTGGGACCAGTGACGGGGAGTCGACCGATGGACTTCGACCTCGAACAGACCGACGCACTGCTGAGCACGACCCGGGCCGTCCGGCGCCGGCTCGACCTCGACCGCGACGTGCCCGACGAGATCGTCATGCGGTGCATCGAGCTGGCCGAGCAGGCGCCCACCGGGGGGAACCAGCAGAGCCGGCGGTGGCTCGTGGTGCGCGACCCCGACACCAGGCAGCGCCTTGCCGACCTCTACCGCGCGGCCGGCGGCGACCAGCTCGTCGAGATCGCCGACCGGCTGGCCGGCAGCGGGCACCCGAACGAGACGGTGATGGCGTCGGCCGCCCACCTGGCCCGCAACCTCGAGCGGGTGCCGGTCCTGGTGATCCCGACGATCCTCGGCGTCCACGACGGCTCGGGCCGACCCGGCCTGTTCGACTCGGTGATACAGGCGGCGTGGAGCTTCTGCCTGGCCCTGCGGGCGCGGGGGCTCGGCACCGCGTGGACGACCGTCCACCTCCAGCGCGCCGACGAGGCGGCCGCCATCCTCGGCATCCCCGACGACGTGACCCAGATCGCGCTGTTCCCGGTGGCCTGGACGCTCGGAACCGACTTCCGGCCCGCTTCCCGCCGCCCGGCGCGGGAGCTGGTCCACCTCGACTCCTGGCGTGGGGCGGAGGCGCCGGCGGCGCCGACGCAGTAACGACCGGAGCCAGATGCCGAAGGCGGCGCAGCGGATTATCGCTGCGCCAAGGGACTCAGCCTTCCAAGCAGGCGCCTACGCCGCGCTGGAAGCCCCGGCGGAGAGCCTGGACCCGATCGAAGATGGCGTCCTCGGTGGCGGGCGCGAAGCCGGGCCGGGGCGGCTCGTAGAGCACCAGGCCGACCACCGCCTCGTCGAGGTCGCCGGCCGACAGCCGCAGGTTGACGGTGTTGCCCAGGAACATGTCGGCCAGGAACGCGCCGCTCAGGCAGTCGGCGGCCTGGTTGAACATGGTGGCGTCGGGGGCGACCCCCGCCTCGACCAGGAGCGCCTGGCTGTGGGCGTGGATCAGCACGTAGCCGGCGGCGACGTCGCCGACCTCCCCCCAGAGCTCCGGCAGCAGCGTCGGCTCGTCGTAGACGATGACGGCATCGGTCGGGCACAGCACCGCCAGGTCGGCGAAGTCGGCCGGCTGGCCGTCGCAGCTCGTGAGGTCGCTGTCGGGCCCGACCGGGACCACGTCGGGGTCGGGATAGTCGACGCCCAGGAGAGCGGGGCTGGCCTCGGTCCAGTACACGTCGATGTCCTCGAGCAGCAGCGGCACCAGCTCCTCCAGCACCAGGTCGCCTCCGGTGGCGATGTCCTCCGCGGTGAGCTGGATGTCGGCCACCGCGGGCGGATCGGTGTCGTAGTCGACGCAGGCCCCCGACCCTTCTCCGAATCCCTGGGCGAACGCCGACACCCGGTCGAAGGCGCTGCCGTGGGCGAAGGGATCGCTGGCGGGGGTACCCAGCGGGTCGCGGAAGTCGAGGTAGCCGCCGATCGCCTGCTCGAGGTCGCGTTTGGTCGGCCGCAGGACGCTCCCCCGCTCGGTGAGGGTGCCGGCCCAGGCACCGGCGAGGCAGTCGGCCTGGAGCTCGAGGAAGATGGTCGCCGCGTCCTCGAGGGCCCGGGACTGCACGGCGTGCCCGTACTCGTGGGCCAGGACGAGCGAGGCGGAGAAGTCGCCGAAGGCCTCGTCGAGGTCGGGGAACAGCTGCTCCTCGTCCCATGCGATGGTGTCCTCGAGCGGGCAGTAGAAGGCGTTGTCGGCGTAGATGTCGGCCGGGCCGACCTCGCCGCCGCACAGCGGCAGCGTCGACTCATCCGAGGGGCGGTACCCGGTGAGCACGGCCACCGGTTCGAACACGATCCCGTAGGCCAGCGGCAGCTCGTCCACCCAGTAGGCCTCGAGGTCGGCCAGCGTCAGCTCGATGGCTTCGTCGAGAGTGTGCTCGGGCGGCGGGTCGTCGTCGGGGGCCAGGTCCTCCGGTGGCGGTCCGGGGTCCTCCGGCGGTGGCTCCGGGTCCTCGGGAGGGGGTTCGGGGTCGGGCGCAGGGTCCGACCCGGCGACCGGGTCGGGGGCGGCGTCCGACGGCGTCGGCTCGGCGCTGATCTCGAGATCGGACGCGCAGGCCGCGCCGACGAGCGCGAGCCCGAGCAGGATCGCCGAACGTCGGTGGGGGCGACGGCGGTCGGGGGAGGCACGTCGGATCACCACCGCCGACTCTAGTCAGCGGTACCCGTGCGCCAGGGCGCGCCGGGAGTGAGTAGCGTCGCCCCCGTGGATCCCGTGGTGCTCTACGAACACGACGGCCATGTCGTCACCATCACCTACAACCGACCCGAGGCACTGAACGCCGTCAACGGCCAGTTGCGCACCGAGCTCAACGAGGCGTGGGACCGTTTCCGCGACGACCAGGACGCGTGGGTGGCCATCGTCACCGGCGCCGGCCGGGTCTTCTGCGCCGGCGCCGACATGAAGGACGGCGCCGGATCGGTCGGCACCTGGGCCGGCACGTTCTGGGAGATCCCGACCATCAACTCGTTCGAGAGCGGCCTCGAGCTGTTCAAGCCGGTGATCGCGGCCGTCAACGGCCCGTGCATCGGGTACGGCCTGACCGCCGCGCTCACCGCCGACTTCGTGATCGCCAGCGACCGAGCCACCTTCGCCTACCCGGAGGTGTCGATCGGCGTGCCGACCATCGTGGGCGCGCTCCGGTTGCCGCCGAAGGTCGGCTGGGCCAACGCCATGGAGCTGCTCCTGACCGGCGACCCGATCGACGCCGAACGAGCTCACGAGATCGGTCTGGCCTGGCGGGTGGTCCCCCACGACGACCTGCTCGACGAGGCCCGGGCCCTCGCTGCCCGGCTCGTGCGGGTCGCGCCCCTCGCCGCCCGCGCCACCAAGGAGGTCGCCTACCGAGGCGCCCGGCTGCCGTGGCTCGAAGCGGTGCGGATGGGCGAGACGATGCGCAAGGTCGCCACCGCGACCGAAGACGCCGCCGAGGGCGTGGCCGCGTTTCGCGAGCGGCGAACCCCCGTCTGGCGGGGTCGCTGAACCTTCCAGTGGATCGGTGTCAGCCGGTGGGCGTCAGGCGCTCGCCTCGAACCGACACCTCGACCCGGTTGCGGCCCTGCGACTTGGCGTGGAGCAACGCGAAGTCGGCCCGGCGCAGGAGCGAGGTCAGGTCGGGGTCGCCTTCGGCCACGCCGGCGCTGAGCGTCACCCTGATCGGCACCTCGGCGTCGGTGCGGATCGGGTCGGCGGCGACCTGCACGATGATGCGCTCGAGCACCGTGCGGGCGACGTCGCCGTCGGTGTCGGGCATGACGACGGCGAACTCCTCGCCGCCGTAGCGGCCGACCAGGTCGCGGGGCCTCAGGTGCGAGCGCATGCGGCCCGCGATGGCCCGCAGCACCTCGTCGCCGATGACGTGGCCGAACGTGTCGTTGACCACCTTGAACCGGTCGACGTCGACCATGGCCAC
>JBFJYB010000067.1:0-9625 GCA_041622835.1 Acidimicrobiales bacterium
AACTGCATCGACCTGGCCGGCGTCGAGGTGCGGGCCGACCGGCGCTCCGACGACGACCTGCTGGTGGGCGCGGGCGGGCACTGCACCTACAACCCCGAGCCGCTGGCCGACTTCGTCGACTTCTTCGTCATGGGCGACGGCGAGGAGGTCGTCAGCGAGATCACCGAGGTGATCCGGGACTGGAAGGCCAGCGGCCGCACACCCGGCTCGCGCCAGGCCGTCCTCCGGGCCCTCGCCCAGGTCCCGGGCGTGTACGTGCCGGCCATGTACGACGTGGCCTACGACGGGCCCGCCCTGGTCTCGATCACGCCGCGCCACGACGACGTGCCCGAGGTCGTCGAGAAGCGGACCATCGCCGACCTGGCCGAGTGGCCCTACCCGAAGAACCAGCTGGTCCCGCTGACCGAGGTCGTCCACGACCGCCTCAACGTCGAGGTGTTCCGCGGCTGCACCCGCGGCTGCCGGTTCTGCCAGGCCGGCATGATCACCCGCCCCGTGCGCGAGCGACCGGCCGAGCAGGTGCGGACCATGGTGCAGAACGGCCTGCGGCGCACCGGCTACGACGAGGTCGCGCTGACCTCGCTGAGCACCGCCGACTTCAGCGGCATCGAGAACGTCGTCGCCGACACGATGGACGACCCGGTCAACTGCGGCCAGGTGTCGATCTCGCTGCCGAGCCTCCGGGTCGACGCCTTCACCGTCGGGGTGGCCGCCCAGCTCCAGAAGGCGAGGCGCAGCGGGCTGACCTTCGCCCCCGAGGCCGGTTCGTGGCGGATGCGGCGGATCATCAACAAGCTCATCAGCGAGGACGACCTGTACGGCGCGGTCGAGTCGGCCTACTCGCAGGGCTGGCGCCGCATGAAGCTCTACTTCCTGACCGGCCTGCCCAGCGAGACCGACGTCGACACGCTGGGCATCGCCGAGCTGGGCCGCAACTGCGTCGAGATCGGCAAGCGGTACCAGCGCGGTGCGTCGGTGACGCTGTCGGTCGGCGGGTTCGTACCCAAGCCGTTCACGCCGTTCCAGTGGTTCGGCCAGAACACCGTCAGCGAGCTGCAGCGCAAGATCTTCCTGCTCAAGGACGAGGTGAAGCGGCACCGGGGCGTCCAGATGAAGTGGCACGACCCGAAGGCGACCCTCGTCGAGGGCATCGCCAGCCGCGGCGACCGCCGCATCGGCGCGGTCATCGAGGACGTGTGGCGCAGGGGCGGGACGTTCCAGGAGTGGTCCGAGCACTTCGACCACGGCGCCTGGATCGACGCCATGGAGCGGCACGGGCTGTCGGTGGACTGGTACGTGCACCGACACCGGACCGTCGACGAGGTGCTGCCGTGGGACCACGTGTCGGCCGGGCTGCACAAGGACTTCCTGTGGCAGGACTGGCGCGACGCCCTCGACGAGGTCGGGCTCGAGGACTGCCGGTGGACGCCGTGCTACGACTGTGGCGCCTGCACCGGCTACGGGATCGAGCACATCGTCGCGTCGGCCACCGCGCCGGCCGGCGGCAGCCAGGGCACCGGCCAGGGACTCGAGCGGGTGGGCGCGGGAGGCGCGGTGCCGGTTCGGCTGACGGCGAGGCCGGCGTGACCAGCGACACCCTCGTCGTCCGGCTGGAGTACACCAAGCTGGGCAAGGTGCGCTTCACCGGCCACCGCGACGTGGCCCGGATCTGGGAGCGCGCCCTCAGGAAGGCCGCGGTGCCGGTCGCCTACACCGAGGGGTTCTCGCCCCGCCCGAAGCTCTCGTTCGGCCTGGCGCTGCCGACAGGGTACGAATCGCGTTCCGAGCTCCTCGACGTCCACCTGGCCGCCGACCGCGGCGCCGTCGATGTCGCCGGCCTTCCGGCCCTGCTCAGCGAGGCGCTGCCGGTCGGCATGGAGACCATCGCCGCGGCCGAGGTCCAACGCGGTATCCTGTCACTCCAGCAGGCAGTGACCAGCTGCGAATGGCAGATCGACACGGTCGACACCGACCGGACCGAGGCCACGACTTGGATGGAGCGGATCCTGTTCGCGCCAAGCCTGGTCGTGACCCGGGAGCGGAAGGGCAAGGAGGTCACCGACGACCTCCGCCCGCAGGTGTTCCACCTCTCGATCGAGGATCCCGAGCCGTCCAGGACCGGGGTCCGCATCCGTGCCCAGCTCGGCACCCAGCCTCGGGCGCTCCGACCGACGGAGCTCCTGCGGGTCGTCGAGCCCACTCTCGACGCCGCCAAGGTGACGCGAATGAAGCAACTGACCGATACCGATGGCGCCCGACGCGAGCCTCTCGTCGTCGGTGCGGCCGTCGCTGCGCCCGCCGGGGTCACCTCATGACCGGCGACGGCGCGTCCAGAAGGGAACGCACACATGACCGATTCCAAAGTCGGCGACGGGGCCCCCGAGCCCCGTGGTCGGGGCGACGAGCCCCAGCCATCAACTGACGCCGCCCGCGACAACGGCGGGAAACGCCCCGATCGTCGGGACAACCCCGCTCCGAAGCCCAAGATCGGCGACAGCCGCCCGGCCCCCGCGCCGGCCACGCCGCCCACCAAGGGCCCGAGCGGTGAAGGCGGTGGCGGCTCGCGCCGGCGGCGACGCCGAGGTGGCCGCGGCCGCGGTCGCGGCCAGGGCCAGGGCGGCAACGGCCAGGCTCGCGACGGCCAGGGCAAGCAGAAGCGCGGCGGCCGAGGCCGGGGCGGCGGCGAACGGACCCGGCCCGTCGAGGCCCTGACCAGCGACGTCACCCCCGTCGAGCTCGACGAGGAGACCCTGTCGCGGCGGCGGGGGCGCGAGCGCAAGGGCAAGCCGGTCGGCCGCTACCTCATGGCGGTGCACGTGCAGGACGAGGCGATCCAGATCGCCATCCTCGAGGGCCGCAACCTGATCGAACACTACGTCTCGCATCCCGCCGACGACGTCAGCCAGATCCACGGCAACATCTACATCGGGCGGGTCCAGAACGTGCTGCCGGGCATGGAGGCCGCCTTCGTCGACATCGGGACCCCCAAGAACGCGGTGCTCTACCGCGGCGACGTGCAGTTCGACCAGGAGGACCTCGACAACGCGCGAGGCCGCCCCCGGATCGAGCAGGTCCTCAAGGCCCGCCAGACCATCCTGTGCCAGGTCACGAAGAACCCCATCGCCCACAAGGGAGCCAGGCTCACCCAGGAGGTCTCGCTCCCCGGCCGCTTCGTCGTCCTGGTGCCGAACAGCAGCAGCTACGGGATCTCCAAACGGCTCCCCGAAGACGAGCGCAAGCGGCTCAGGAAGGCCCTCGACCGGGTCAAGCCGGCCCAGCACGGCATCATCGTCCGCACCGCGGCCGAGAACGTCACGACCGAGGAGATCGAGGCCGACGTGCGGCGGCTGGTCAGCCAGTGGGACCAGATCGAGGCGCTGGCCCAGGACGCCACGGCACCGGCGCTGCTGTACCGCGAGCCCGAGATGGCGGTGCGGGTCATCCGCGAGGAGTTCAACAAGGACTACCGCGGCGTCGTCATCGACAGCCGCGAGCTGTACGAGGAGGTCAAGGACTACGTCAGCGGGATCTCGCCGGCGCTGGCCGACCGGGTCGAGTACTACGACCAGAGCCGCGAGAGCCTGGGCCTGTTCGAGCGCCACCACGTGCACGACCAGCTGCTGAAGGCGCTCGACCGGAAGGTGTGGCTGCCGTCGGGCGGCTCGCTGATCATCGAGCAGACCGAGGCCCTCACGGTGATCGACGTCAACACCGGCAAGAACGTCGGGCGCTCGAGCCTCGAGGAGACGGTGTTCAACAACAACATCGAGGCGGCGAGGGAGGCCGCCCGCCAGCTCCGGCTCCGCGACATCGGCGGCATCATCGTCATCGACTTCGTCGACATGGAGTCCAAGCGCAACCGCGAGGAGACCATGAAGGTCTTCCGCGAGGCGCTGGCCCGCGACAAGACCCGCACGCAGGTGTACGACATCTCCGAGCTCGGCCTGGTCGAGATGACCCGGAAGCGCATCGGCGAGGGGCTCGTCGAGTCGCTGTCGCATCGCTGCGATGTCTGCGACGGTCGGGGCCTCAACCTCGACCACGACCTGGTCGAGGTGCTGTGAGCGGGACGCGACCCGGGTTGGGCACCAAGGTGCCCGGCGGTAGCGTGAGGCCCCTATGTACGCCGTGATCGCCACCGGTGGCAAGCAGTACCGGGTGTCCGAGGGCCAGACCATCGAGGTCGAGCGGCTCGGCGACCCCGGCACCGAGGTCGAGCTGACCCCGGTCCTCGTCGTCGACGGCGACAAGGTGCTGGCCACGCCCAGCGAGCTCTCGAAGGCGAAGGTCACCGCCACGGTGAAGGAGGAGATCCGCGGTCCCAAGATCGTGGGCTTCACCTACAAGAACAAGTCCAACCAGCGCCGTCGGTGGGGGCATCGCCAGAACCTGGCCGTCCTCGAGATCACCAAGATCAAGAAGGGGTAGCAGCCCATGTCGAAGACCAAGGGAGGCGGCTCCACCCGGAACGGACGCGACTCCAAGGCCAAGCGCCTCGGGGTCAAGGTGTTCGACGGCACCCACATCCACGCCGGCACGATCATCGTCCGCCAGCGGGGCACCCGCATCCATCCCGGCGAGAACGTCGGCCGGGGCGGCGACGACACCCTGTTCGCCACCGCTGACGGCCGGGTGAAGTTCGGCTCGCGCCATGGGCGCAAGCTGGTCGACATCCTCCCCGACGAGGGCTGACGTCTCGGGCCAGGTGCCCGACCGGTCCCAGCCGATGTCCCAGTTCGTCGACGAGTGCGCGCTCAACGTGCGTGGCGGCGACGGCGGGGCCGGCTGCGTCTCGTTCCGCCGTGAGGCCCACGTCGCCCGCGGTGGGCCCAACGGCGGCGACGGCGGTCGGGGCGGCGACGTCTGGCTGGTCGCCGACCACAACGTCGCCTCGCTCCTCGCGTTCCGCGACCACCCGCACCGGCGGGCCGGCAACGGCTCGCACGGCTCGGGCGGCAAGCGCCACGGCCGACGGGGCGACGACCTCGAGGTGATGGTGCCCGAGGGCACCGTGGTCAAGGACGACGAGGGCACGGTGCTGGCCGATCTCGTCCACCACGGCGACCGGTGGCTCGCCGCCCCGGGCGGCGAGGGCGGTCGCGGCAACGCCCGCTTCCTCTCCAACCGGCGTCGGGCGCCGTCGTTCGCCGAGCAGGGGGAGGAGGGCTCCGAGCGCTGGATCCGGCTCGAGCTGAAGCTGCTCGCCGACGTCGCCCTGATCGGGTTTCCCAACGCCGGCAAGAGCACGCTGATCTCGCGGATCTCCGCGGCCAAGCCCAAGATCGCCGACTACCCGTTCACCACCCTCGAACCGAACCTGGGCGTGGTGCGAGTCGACGACACCACCCAGATCGTCGTGGCCGACATCCCCGGCCTGATCGAGGGGGCCAGCGAGGGCCGCGGGCTGGGCGATCGCTTCCTCCGCCACGTCGAGCGGGCCAGGGTGCTGGCGGTCGTGGTGGACCTCGCGTCGGTCGAGGAGGTCCCGCCGGCCGATCAGCTGGAGGTGCTGCTGGCCGAGCTGGGGTCATACCGGCCCGAGCTGCTCGAGCGGCGGCGGGTGATCGTGGCGTCGAAGGCCGACGTTGCCGTCGCCGAGCCGCCCCCTGACGCCATCGTCGTGTCGGCGGTGACCGGCGCCGGCCTACCCGAGCTGATCGGGCGGCTCGGTCACGAGGTTCGCCACGCCCGCGAGGAGGCCGCGTCGGCTCCGAGGGAGCCGGTCGTGCACCGTCCCGCCGCCGAGGGGATCGCGGTCGAACGAGACGGCGCCGACTACGTCGTGGTCGGGCGGCCGGCCCTGCGAGCCGTGTCGGTCAGCGATCTCACCAACCCCGACGCCCTCCAGTACGTGCACGACCGGCTCGCCGGCCTCGGTGTCGACCGGGCGCTGACGCGCGCCGGCGCCAAGCCGGGCGACACGGTCCGTATCGGCAAGCTCGTCTTCGAATTCGAAGAGGACGGCATCGCCTGATGATGGTCGTCGCCAAGATCGGCAGCTCGTCCATCACCGACGAGCACGGCCTCGTGCGGGTCGCGGCGATCGAGAAGCTCTGCGCCGAGGTGGCCGAGGTGCGGGGCCACGGTCACAGGGTCGTCGTCGTCACGTCGGGCGCGATCCTCGCCGGGCGACCTGTGCTCGATCTCACCGAGGGAGCCAGGCGCCCCGACGCGGTGACGCTCCAGGCCGTGTCCGCGGTCGGCCAGACCCGCCTCATGCGGGTCTACGAGGCGGCACTCGCCTCCCACGACCTGGTCGGCGGCCAGGTACTGCTGTCGCCGTTCGACTTCTTCGAGCGCCAGCAGTACCTGCACGCCCGGGGCACGCTCGAGCGGCTGCTCGACCTGGGGGTCGTGCCGATCATCAACGAGAACGACGCGGTCGCCGACGACGCCATCCGGTTCGGCGACAACGACCGCATCGCGGCTCTCGTCGCTCATCTGGTGGGCGCCGACCTCCTGGTGCTGCTGACCGACATCGACGGCGTGCTGACCGCCGACCCGCGGGTCGACCACTCGGCCTCGCTGATCGAGGAGATCATCGAGATCGACCACGAGCTCGAGGCCGCGGCCGGCGGCGCGGGGCGCTTCGGCAGCGGCGGGATGGCGTCGAAGGTCTCGGCCGCCAAGATCGCCGCCTGGTCGGGGGTGCGATCGGTGATCGCGGCCGCGCACCGCGACGGGGTCCTGGTCGACGCGGTCGGCGGCGCCAACGTCGGCACGGTGGTCCAGCCCCGCTCGATCACCCTGCCGGCCAAGAAGCTGTGGATCGCGTTCGCGGTCCGGTCGGCCGGCATCGTCTCGGTCGACGCCGGCGCCCGCCAGGCGCTGACCGAGCGCGGGACGTCGCTCCTGCCGGTGGGCGTCATCGGCGTGAGCGGCACGTTCCGGGCCGGCGAGGCGGCCGAGCTGGCCGGGCCCGACGGCACCGTGTTCGCCAAGGGCCTGGTCGCCGCGGGGAGCGACGTCATCGCCGAGCTGGCCGGGCGCCGCTCGGCCGAGCTGCCGCCGGGCGCGCCCGACGAGGTCGTCCATCGCGACGACCTCGTCGTGCTGCCGTAGGGATCGGCTCTAGCGACGGCCGCGGACGATGGCGGTGAGCTGGCGCGCCGCGTGGTTGCCGGCTCGGCGGGCGATCAGCAGGTAGACCACGGCCGAGACTCCCAGGACGATGGGCGCGGCGACCAGCGCCGGCACCGAACGGAGCACGCTCATTGCCGCCCAGCCGACCGCGGCGCCGACCGCGGCCGCCGGCAGCAGGCGGGCGACGGTCGGGCCCGGTCGCGGGCTGCGGGGTACGTCCCGGCGCACGAGGCGCTGGAGGAGGACCAGCTCCACCCACGCCGCCGCGGCTGCCCCCAACGCCAGCCCGACGGCGCCGAGCCGCTTGAGGCCACCCTCGTCACGCAGGGCCTCGTCGAGCGGCGAGGACGCGGGCAGGTCGCCGAGCTTCTCCAGGTCGCCCGACACGATGCCGACGCGGTCGAGCTGGAACATCAACACGACGCCGAGGGCGGCCGAGACGACCATCCGGCCCGCCGCGATCCGAGCCGGACCGGCGACGTCGCCGGCCGCGTACCTGGCGTTCTGCAGCAGACGGGACATGCCGGCCGCCGGCAGGCCAAGGCTGTAGGCGGCCAGCACCAGCCACACCAGATCGGTGTCGTCGGGCCCGAACGATCCGCGCTCGTAGAGCGCCTCGACGATCACGGGGCCGGTGACGATGAAGGCCGCCGCCGAGAAGAGCACGAAGAGCGCGATCCGCTGGAGGCCGACGTCGAGCCGCTCGATCAGCTCGTCGTGGCTGCCACCGCCACGCGATAGCTCGGGGAGCTCGGCAGCCGCGACGCTGAGGGCGAAGGCGCTGATGGGGAGCAGGTACAGCACCTGCGATCGGTCGAGCGCGGCGACCGCCCCGGTTGCCAGCAGCGAGGCGAGCAGCACGTCGAGGTAGCTCGACACGGTGACGACCCCGCGCCCGGCCACGGCAGGAGCGAACCGGCGCGCCACCGTGCGGACCGACGCGTCGCCGAGGCCCAACCCGAGGCGCAGGTGCGGGGCGACGCGGATCACCGACGGCAGCTGCACCAGGAACTGGAGGACGCCGCCGATCAGCACGCCCCACGCCGCCGCCTCGGCGGCCTCGACGTCGGTCCAGTCGCTGACGGCCGCCACCACCAGGGCGATCACGATGGCGGCGTTCCACACGACGGGCGCCACGTAGCTCAGGAAGAAGCGGCGGTGGGAGTTGAGCACGCCGAGGCACCAGGCCGACAGCACCAGGAACCCGATGCCGGCCACCATGATCCGCAGGAGCGTGACCGTGACGTCGAGCTTCTCGCCGCCGAAGCCCGGAGCGACCGCGCGGGTCAGCGGTCGGGCGGCGAAGATCCCGACCGCGACCAGCAGACCGGTCAACAGCGTCAGCAGGGACGCGACCGCGCCCGCCGTCCTCCCGGCGCCCTCGTCGTCGCCGTCCTCGACGAGCCGGGCGTACACCGGGATGAACGACGCCGACAGCGACCCCTCGCCGAGCAGGTTCTGGAGCAGCTTCGGGATCCGCAGTGCGGCGCCGAAGCTGTCGGCGACGGCCGTGGTGCCGAGCTTGGCGGCGATGGCGACCTCGCGCACCACGCCCGAGACCCGGCTGATGAGGATCCCGGCCGCGACGATGGCCGCCGATCGGCCGCTCCGGCGGGCCCGCTCGTCGCGCGGGGGAGGGGCGGGCGGTCCGTTGACGCTCATACCGTGTGCCGACCTCCGGCCGACCTGGGGTCAGGCTAGCTGTTGGTCTTCCCGGGGCCGGGTAACCTCGGATGCCGTGGCCCCACACGTTGCCTCCATCACCAACGACGCCTCCCTCGTCGAGCTCGGGGCGCGGGCGCGGGCGGCGGCGGCGGCCCTGGCCAAGGCCCCGACTGCGGCCAAGGACGAGGCCCTGCTGGCTGCGGCCGAGCTCCTCGAGCAGCGCAGCGTCGAGATCGTCGACGCCAACCGTCACGACGTGGAGACCGCCGCCGACCACGGCGTCGCTCCCTCGCTGGTCGACCGTCTCCGGCTCGACGACGGCCGGGTCGCCGCCATGGCCGCCGGCCTCCGGCAGGTGGCGTCGCTGGCCGACCCGGTCGGGCAGATCGTTGGCGGATGGACCCGCCCCAACGGTCTGCAGATCCGCCAGGTCCGGGTCCCCCTCGGCGTGATCGCCATCATCTACGAGAGCCGTCCCAACGTGACCAGCGACGCGGCCGCCCTGTGCATCAAGTCCGGCAACGCCGCGTTCCTCCGCGGGTCGTCGAGCGCCATCAACTCGAACCTGGCCGTCGCGCGCGTGCTGCGCGAGGGCCTCGCCAAGGCGGGCCTGCCCGACGACGGCCTGATCCTCGTCGAGGAGACCTCTCGCGAGGCGGCCGTCGAGTTCATGCAGCTCGACGGGTACGTCGACTGCCTCATCCCCAGGGGCGGGGCCTCGCTGATCGCCTCGATCCGTGAGCACGCGACCGTCCCGACCATCATCGACGGCGACGGCAACTGCCACGTGTACGTCGACGCGGCGGCCGATCCCGACATGGCCGTCGCCATCGTGCACAACGCCAAGACCTCCCGACCGTCGGTCTGCAACTCGGCC
>JBFJYB010000068.1:0-9568 GCA_041622835.1 Acidimicrobiales bacterium
GACCACGCGGTCGCACACGTCGTCGAGGTCTTCCTCGTAGGCGACGCCGACCACGAAGCTGTCGCGGCGCCGCTCGTTGGCGGTCCTGATCCTGATGGCGTTCTTGTAGACGTCGGCGTTGGGGATGACGACGAGCTGCCCGTCGAAGGTGACGATTCGCGTCTCGCGGATGGTGATTCCCTCGACGGTGCCGCGTACGCCCTCGACCTCGATCTGGTCTCCGGAGGTGAACGGCTCGCGGAACAGCAACAGGACGCCCGACAGCGTGTTCTCGAGGATGTCCTGGAAGGCGAAGCCGATGGCGATCGAGAAGAAGCCGAGCCCGGCCAGCAGGTCGACCGGCTTCACCGAGGGGAAGGTCACGGTCATGGCGCCGAGAGCAAAGGCCCCGAACAGGGTCCACGACGCCAGCTTGCTCATGACCTGGGCGAAGCTGTCGCCGTGGGATCGCTTGAGCTGGCGCTGCAGCAGCGACCGCACCAGCCGTGACAGCAGGTAGCCGGCGATGACGAAGGTGATGGCGATGCCGATACGGGGCAACGCCTCGAGGAACGACTCCCAGAGCCGCAGTGCCCCGTCGGAGACCTCCTCCGAGGGCGACTCCAGCGAGGGTTCGTCGGGAATCTCGGTCTGTTCCTGGGCAAGCATGGCTATTGGCTCTTCCTTTCGGTGCTGGTGGAGGGTGGGAGCTGATGGACCTGACCCGGTCGGACCGGGCCAGGCCCGTCAGGTTCCCGCTCGTCAGCTCTTGAAGCGGTCCCGGACGTCGTCGACCAGGTCCTCCGCCTTCTCCTTGGCGTCGTCGATGAAGTTCTTGATCTTGCCCTCGGCCTCGTCGGCCTCGCCCTCGCGCTCGAGCTCCTCGTTGTCGGTGAGGTCGGCGGCGGCCTGCTTGACCCGGCCCTTGATCTCGTCGGCGGTACCACTCATGGTGGCTCCTTTCGGGGGTTGCGAATATCGACGGTCGGGTCCTGCCCGCCGCCGCCCAGCCCGAAACATCTCCACCGGGTTTGCTGGTGGGCCGGACGGGGAAGGGCAGACCTGCCGCAACGAGAAGGGAGACGTGGTCGAGGTGTCGCTGAAGCTGAACCTCACCGACAACCCGGCCGGGGGGACCGAGGCCGCCGAGCCGGTCCTACGACTGGGCTGGCTGGCCAAGGGCCTGCTCTTCGTCGTCGTCGGGGTCCTGGCCGTCGAGCTGGCGCGCCGGGGACGGGGTGCGACCTCGGAGCAGGCCGACCAGAAAGGCGCGCTGGCCACGCTGGCGGACCAGCCGGCGGGACGGGTCGTGGTCCTGGTCGTCTCGGTCGGCCTCCTGCTGTTTGCAGCCTGGAAGCTCTGGTCTGCTGCGGTCGACGACAGCGACGACGCCATCGGGGTCGCCTCCCGCCTCGGATCGGCCGGGCTGGCCCTGGTGTACGGGCTGCTGGCCGCGACCGGCATGCAGATCGCGTTCGGGGGCGGAAGCGGCGCGGACACCGGCTCCTCGGGCGGCGCTCCGACGTCGTCGTCGGAGCTCACGGCCGCACTGCTCGGAGTCCCGGGCGGCTGGATCTTCGTCGTCGCAATCGGCATCGGCGTCGCCATCGTCGGCGCGTACCAGCTGCAGAGGGCCGTGCGCGGCCGGTTCCTCGACGAGGTGGACACCGTCGACCTCCCGGAGTGGCGGCGGATCCTTCTCCGGGTGCTCGGGACCGTCGGCACGGCGGCGCGCACCCTCGTCCTCGGCATCACCGGCTGGTTGTTCGTCGAGGCGGCGCGCCAGCACGAGCCCGACAAGGCGGCCGGCCTCGACCAGGCGCTGCGCACGCTCGCCTCCGCTCCCTTCGGTCGCATCGTGTTGGTGGCCTGCGGCGTGGGTCTCGGCGTGGCCGGGCTCTACGACATGGCGACGTTCCGCCGACGACAGGTCGGCGACGGCGACGAGGACGAGGACGACGGCGGGGACGAGGACAGGTGAGCCCGCCCGGCGTTTGGGATCGCCGCCGGCGGGTAGTTCGTCGTGCGAGAACCCGCCCGACGACGAGGGGACACCGATGACCACTGGGACCGAGGACTCGCCCACCCGCTTCCCCGCCAGCGAGCGGCTGGCCACCATCTACGCCGCTCCTGCGCCCTACGTGTCGATCTACCTGAGTACCGAGGTGTCGGTCGCCGACACCCTCGAGCGATGGCGGTCGATGCGGGAGCGCCTCGTGGGTGAGGGCGCACCGCCGGAGGCGCTGGCCGCAGTCGACGAGCGGCTGACCGTGCCACCGCCGGAACACGCGGCCGGGGTGGCTGTGCTCGCCGCCGCTGACGGCACCATCGTCGAGGACCACGGCATGGAGCCCCCTGCTGACGACATCGGGATCGTCGACTCGCTGCCCTACGTCGCGCCGATCGTCGAGTGGCAGCAACGGCGGGTCACCCACCTGGTCGTGACCGTCGACGAGGTCGGTGCCGACGTGATCACCTTCGGCACCGACCAGGACCGCATCGACCATCTCGTTGGTGGCGCCAAGGTCGCCGCCGACACGATCGCGAGGCAGGTCGAGGCGTCCGGCGCCGAGCTGATCGTCGTGGCCGGCGATGCGAGCCACGCTCGTCGCCTCGCCGATCTGCTGGTCGTACGGGTGCCGGTGTGGTGCCGAGTGGTGTGCGAGCCCGAGGTCGAGTCGGTCGACGAGCTGGTCGACACCGCGGTGCGCCACGTCAGCGACACCGTTGCCCGCACCACCGTGGGCTACCTGCGCGAGCTGCGCTTCCTCGCCGCGCACGGGGCGGCGGCCGACGGCGTCGAGGAGACGCTCGCCGCCCTGCGCGAGGGCAGGGCCGACGTGCTGCTCGTCCACGACGACCCGGCCGACGAGCGGCGGGTGTGGATCGGGTCGCGGCCCCACGAGCTCTCCTCGACGGCGGTCGACGGGATCGAGACGAGCGCCAGGCTGGTCGACGCCGCCATCCGCAGCGCCGTCCTTCAGGGCGTGAGCGTGCACATCATCCCCGCCACGGGCAGCCGGGGGCCGAGCGAGGACACGGCGGCGCTGACCCGAGCGGCCTCGGCGCTGGAGTAGAACGGCGGTTCACCGGCCACCGACAGCCCCCCGAGGAGAATGTTTGGGCGTGCGGCTCCCGGGTAGGAACCTCCCGACAAGTTGTCCCCCCGTCAGGAGGTTCCAATGGGTGCTCTCTCTATTCTCCTCGTCGCCGTCGGAGCGATCCTCGCCTTCGCCGTCAACGTCGTCGTCGACGAGGTCGAGCTGGTCACGATCGGTGTGATCATGATGGTCGTGGGTGGTCTCGGTCTGCTCACCGCACTGGTCACCGGCAGTGGCTTCCGCAGCTTCCGGAGCGAGCGCCACGTGAGCCCCGACGGCCGGCACGTCGTCGAGGAGACGCAGCAGCAGCCGCTGTGAGCTGCTCGGTCGGTCAGGCCCCGGGGTCGCGCCGCATGACGAGAAGCGCCAGGTCGTCCAGCGTCTCGGCGTGGTCGAAGTCGTGAACGGCGTCGACCACGGCATCGACCACCAGCCCGGCGGGCTGACCCGCCAGCGATGACAGCAGCGACCGCAGGCGTTTGGTGCCGAAGAGCTCGCCGCCTCGCCGGGCCTCGATCACGCCGTCGGTGTACACGACCATGATCTCGCCGGGGCCGATCGGCACCCGTCGCTGGTGGAAGGATGCCTCGCCCAACACACCGAGCAGCGGGCCCGTGGGCTCGATCTCGTCGACGGTGCCGTCGCGCCGCACGACCATGATCGGTGGGTGTCCGGCGATCCCGACGTCGGCGTGGGCCGCCGTCTCGGTGTCGGTCAGCACCCCGCACACGGCGGTGCAGAACCGGCCGTCGTTGGCGCTGCGCAGCAGCGCCCGGTTGAAGGCGGCCAGCGCGTCGGCCGGCGACCGCTCCAGCATCACCGCCATCCGCAGGCTGTGGCGCGCCAGAGCCGTGAGCCGCGCCGCCTCCGGGCCGCGACCGCAGATGTCGCCCACGATGAACGACCACGTGGCGGTGGGGAGCGGCAGCAGATCGTAGAAGTCGCCCCCCACCTCCTCGACACCGGCCCGGTAGCGGGCGGCGACGTCGAAACCGGCGACGTCGGGCAGCGACGGCGGGAGCAGGCTCTCCTGGAGCACTGCGGCGACGTGGGCGCGGTCGTCCAGCGCCCGGGCCAGCGTCTCGGACTGGCGCCGTTCCTGGATCAGCAGCTCGTGGACCTCGGCCGACGAGCGGGCCTGGTCGATGCCGATGGCGACCGTGTCGGAGATCGCAGCCAGGGCCGACAGCGTGCTGTCGGGTAGGACGCGGCGGGCGAACATCGCGAGGACGCCGACGCACCGGCCGGCGATGACCAGCGGGTAGCCGGCGAACGAGACCATGCCCTCGTCGCGGGCCCACTGCTGGTCCGAGACCCGAGGGTCGCCGACGACCTGGTTGGTGAGGTGCGCCTCGAGGTCGGCGGCGATCTTGCCGATCTTGAGCTGACCGACCGGTACGCGGCTGTGGCCCCCGTCGAGATGGGTGTACATGCCCGCGCTGGCCCGGAGCACGAGCGTGTCGTCGCCGGCGTCGAGGGTCCACACCCGCGCGAAGGCGGCGCTGAGGTGCTCGACGATGGCCTCGGCGCAGCGGCCCAGCCGGCTGTCGAGGGGCCGGTCGCTCACGAAAGCCCGACCGACGTCGGCGGCGAGCGCGGCGTACCGGGCGCGCTCCTCGAGCTCCTGGCGGTCCCGCACCTCGCCGGTCACGTCGTAGCTGACGCCGGTCAGCTCGCGGACCGCGCCGTCGAGGTCGGCCAGGGGGACGCCGTGGCATTCGACCCACGCCTCGGCGTGTCCAGGTCCCACGGCCCGGTACCGGTGCTGGAATCGCTCCCGCTTCTCGGTGGCGTGCAGGATGCTCGCCAGCAGGTCGGCGCGGTCGTCGGGATGCACGCAGCTCTCGTACTCCTCGAAGCGGCCCGAGAACGTCCCCGGCTCGAGCCCGTGGATCCGCTCGACCTGCTCGTCCCAGAAGACCTCGCCGGTGCCGATCCGGTAGGTCCACACGCCCATCTCCCGAGCCGACAGGGCGAGCTGGAGTCGCTGACGCTCGGCGTCGTCGACGTCGCTCTGCATCCGGTCGGCCAGCACCTGGCCCAGCTCGTCGGCGACCAGCCACACCGCCTCCTGGGTCTCGATCGTGAAGCCGGGGGTGGCGGCATCGACCAGCTCGACCACACCGACGGTGCTCGATCCGGCCACGAGCGGGAAGAACAGCCCCGCTGCCGCCCGCTCGATCGCGATCTCGCCGGAGACGTCGTCGCTCCACGCCGGCGCCCCCGTGTCCCAGACCTGGCCCGGGGTCGACTGGCCCCGTGCCAGCAACGACTCGCGACGGGCGGGCGTGTAACCGGGACTGGCCCCGGGCTCGGCCTCCCACGTCGCCAGGGCCCGCAGCTTGTCGAGCCACGGATCGACGATCCACAGCGTGCCCAGGCGCCAACCGAGCCGCTCGCCCATCAGCTCGAGGCAGTTCCGCAGGATGTCGGGGAGCGCCAGGTCGCTGGCGAGGGCCCGCTCGAGCGATGCGACCAGCTCGCTGGCCGACGACGTCTGCCGGGGGTCGCACGATCGCACGACGCCGCTCACGAGCCCGGGTTCGTCCGTGGGCGACAGTGACAGCACCAGCTCGATGTCGGTCTCGGTGCCGTCGGGCCGCAGCGACGGGAGCTTCAGGCTCTCACCGGCCAGGGTCAGCTCCCCGGTGCGGACGAACTGCTCGAAGCCGGCCTCGTGGGCGGCGACGAAGCGTTCGGGGATGATGCGGGTGAGCTTCTCGCCGACCAGGTCGTCGGGGCGCCAGCCGATCACTGCCTCCACCTCGTCGGACGCGCTGACGATCATCCCGTGGCCGTCGACCTTGAGCACCGCCGCCGGGGGGCGTCGTGCGTGCAGGAGCCGGGCCGCCTTCGCCTGGGCGCGGGTCGGGTCGGGTCCCACCGACGGGTTCACGCTGGTGCCTCAGTCGCCGGACCGGGGCCGGTAGTGGTGGACGAACGGTGCCAGCTCGTCGGGCGGCGCGTCGAGCCAGATCGTGACCCGGCACTCGGGGTCGCCGACCGCGATCCGCTCCTCGAGATGGACCGCGACCTCGTGGCCGGTGTTGCGGGCCGCGATCCCGCCGAACACGCTGCTCGTCATCCGGCACAGGCTCGGGGCGTGCTGGACCGCTTCGCCGAACGGGCATCGCCGGTTGCCCATGACGATGCGGTGGTCGTCGGCGCTGACCACGTAGAAGTCGCCGCCGATGGCAGCCTTGAGCGACACGTAGAACTCGGCGATCTGGTCGCTTCGCAGGTCTCCCGCGAGTCCGTGGTGGCTTCGGTGTGCGTCCTCCATGCGGCCACCGACGTTGGCCCCCACCTCGGCGATGGCGGCCTCGGCCTCGGTCGGCCCGTGGCGCAGGTCGACGGCGTGGGCCAGCTCGACGGCGAGGGCCCGCAGGAACGGCTCGCGTGCGAAGGAGCCGCTCTCGGCCTCGGCCGGCTCGGGCAGCCGCCCGGCCACCGAGACGCCGGGGTCGTGGTCGGCGACCTCGGCCCGCTCCACGTCGAGAACGGCCGTCACCCGGTTCCCGCCCGCCCGTTTGGACGCCACGCTGAGCTCGTCGGTCAGGTGCGAGGCGATCATCAGCCCTCGGCCCTGGGCGAGCTGGTTGCCGACCGCCGGCGCGTCCATCTCGAAGCCGGGGCCGAGGTCGTGGATGGTCACGACCGGCTTGCGCTGACCCCAGTCGAGGGAGACCCAGACGTCGTGGCCGGAGTGCTCGATGGCGTTGGTGAGCAGCTCCGAGACGGCCAGTTCGGCCCCGTCGACGTCGGATCCGGGCGCGGCGTGGCGCTCGAGGTACTGGCGCACCTCGCTCCGGAGCTGCGACGACGCCGCGTGATCGGGTGGGAGATACCAGTCCACTGCGGCGGTGGCCCCCTTTCCTGGGCGCGAGAACGACCACCCGAATGTACCGGGCTCGCCCCGACCAGCGACCCGGACGCGACGAACCGGCGGGCCCCGGTGATGGGACCCACCGGTTCGTCACCGGTCCGGCTCGGAGGGGTCAGCCGGGCAGGAGCACCGAGTCGATGATGTGCACCGTGGCATTGGCCGTGGGCACGTTCTGGCAGATGGTCGTCGCCGAGCCGTTCACGCTGAACACGTCGCCGTCGGCGGCGAAGCTCAGCTCGGCGCCGTTCACGGTGGTGGCGGAGCCGGCGGTGACCAGGTCGGCCGCGCTCAGCTTCTCGCCGGCGATCACGTGGTAGGTGAGGATGCCGGTGAGCAGGTCGACGTCGGCGAGCACCGCGTCCAGGTCGGCCGGCGGCAGCGCCGCGAAGGCGTCGTTGGTGGGGGCGAAGACGGTGAACGGGCCGTCGCTGTTCAGCGTGTCGACCAGGTCGGCTTCGACGACTGCGGTGACGAGCGTCGACAGCAGGGGATTGTTCGACGCGGCGGTGGCGGCGGTGTCGTCGGCCATGCCGGCGAAGCTGCCCTCACCGTCGGCGGGGACCGCCGAGCAGGCCGGGCCGCTGGCCCCGAGCATCTCGGCGCCCTCGGTCATCTGCTCGTCGGTCATCTCCTCGTCGGTCATCTCCTCGTCGGTGACGGCCTCGTCGGTCGTCTCCTCGACGGTCTCGGCGCCGCTCTGCGCGACGTCCGTCACGTCGCCGTCGCTGGAACACGCTGCGAGCACCAGGGCTCCGGCGGCGAGCAGCGCGACCGCTGTGTGGCGGAACCGCCTGCGCTCGGGTGTGGGGGTGGTGTCCATGGGGTGTATGTCTCGCTTTCTGGGTTGAGTGGGTTTTCGGGTTCTCTCGGTTTCAGCTCTCGTCGACGAGGACCACGACCGTGTGGTGGCCGGTGGCGCCGTCGGGAAGTGGTTCGGAGCGCTCGTCGGTCTGGATTGCTCCGTTCCGGTCGATGGCTCGGACCTCGATGCTGTGGCGGCCCGGCGTGGCGTCCCAGGGGAGCGACCACTGACGCCAGGTCGTGTCGTTCACCTCGTCGCCGAGCCGGGCCGGCTGCCAGGACTCCTCGTCGATGCGGACCTCGACCGCGTCGATGCCGACGGTCTGGGCCCAGGCCACGCCGCCGATCACGAACGGGCCCGAGGCGATCCGGTCGAGACCTCTCGGGGTGTCGATCCGGCTCTGCAGCTTGATCGGTGCCTCGACGGCGTAGCCGCGCGGCACCCAGTAGTGGTCGAAGTCGTCGAAGGTCGTGAGCTCGATCTCGGTGAGCCACTTGGTCGCCGATGCGTAGCCGTAGATCCCGGGGACGATCAGCCGGGCCGGGAAGCCGTGCTCGAGCGGTAGGGGCTCGCCGTTCATGCCGACCGCCACCAATGCGTCGCGCCCGTCGAGCGCCGCCACCGGGAAGCCGCAGGTGTATCCGTCGACCGATCGCCCGACCACCTGGTCGGCCGCCGGGTTCACCCCGGCCTCGGCGAGGAGGTCGTCGAGGCGGATGCCGAACCACCGCGCCGTGCCGATCAACTCGCCCCCCACGGTGTTGGAAACGCAGGTGAGGGTGATGTCGCTCTCGACCAGCTCGCGACCGAGGATGTCGTCGTAGGAGAGGCTGATCCGGCGGTCGACCATGCCGGTGACGTCGAGGTTCCATCCCTCGGCCCGAACCTGGGGCACGGTGAGCGCGGTGTCGATCCGGTAGAAGGTGGAGTTGGGCGTGAAGAAGGGCGCGGCTCCCTCGGCCTGGGCACCGGCTGGGATCGCCGGCAGCTCGCGGTCGGCCCTGGGGAGGCGGATCGCAGCGCGCGAGTCGGTGGCGCTGAAGCGACTCTCGAGCCGTCGCCCGACGGTGCCGAGCACCGCGGCGGTCGCGGTCAGCACCCCGGCGGCGGCGAGGAACCGCCGTCGCTCGCTGGGGTGCGGGGCGGGCTTCGGCGTGGCCGCGGGGAGCCTCACCGGCGGGCGGCTGAAGCCGTACAGCGCGACGCCGGCTACGAGCGAGCCGACGACGGTCGGCAGGGGTGACAACCAGTCGGTTCCCGACCGCGAGCCGAGGGCGGAAGCCGAGCCCACCACACCGAACAGCGCGACGCCGGCGTAGCCGTAGACCATCCGCCGCCGGAGGGCGACGACACCGAGCATGGCCGCGTACAGCGCGAGCGTGATCCCGATCCCGATCAGGAGCGCCAGCTTGTCCTTGGTGCCGAACCACTCGATGGCGAGGTCCTTCATCCAGACCGGCACCCGGTCGATGAAGCGATCGCCGACGTCGAGCACCGGTGAGCGCAGACGGGCGCTCAGCCCGGCCACGACCTCTGCGGCACCGAGCCCGGTGGCGGCGCTGGCGAGTCCGGCCAGCGCGGCCACGAGGATCGACCACCACCGCCGATCACGGGTCGGGGCGGCGGGGGCGTCGGGTTCGAGATCGGTCTTCATGGTGACGGGTTCGGAGCCGACGCGGCCGTGGATTGATCCAATCCGGATGCTGGGCAGCTCCGAATCCCAGACGTGGCTACGAGCGAGACCGAAGAGATGCGACGATGGGAGACGTGAACCCCCTCCGCCGGCTGACGGCCGTGCGC
>JBFJYB010000069.1:0-9499 GCA_041622835.1 Acidimicrobiales bacterium
ATCAGGGCCGCGAACGACGACGCCTCGGGGTGGGCGGCCACCGCGGCCATGGCGCGCCGGGCGGCGACCAGTTCCTCGGCGGCCGCCGAGGAGTGGGCGATCTTGGTCACCGGCTCGTCGCTGCTGGCCGGCGGCAGGGTGACGGTGATGTCGCTCGGCCGGGCCGTGGGGTGCGGTCGGGGGCGAAGGCCCCCGACGAACGCGGTCAGGCGGGGTCCGGGCATGTGGACCCACAGGGCCCAGAACGAGCCGAGGACCACCGCGACGGCGACGGCCGACTCGGCGGCCAACCAGAGCACGCCGACCGCTCGCACGCCGTACCACTGCAGCAGCACCGGCGTTCCGGCCACCATGATCACGAAGATCGACCCGTAGGCGAACAGGATCGACCGGATCCGCAGCTGCACACGGGCCACGCTCACGAACGTGGAGATGAACAGGTTCGGGATGGCGGCGAGCAGCATCAGGCGGAGCAGCGCCGTCGCCTCCCGCTCGTACTGGCCGCCGAAGAGCCGTAGGTACCACGGCGCGAGGAGCACCCCGACCAGTGCGCCCGGCACCACGAGCAGGGCGGCCTGTCCGAGCGCCCTTCTGGTGTGGGGGATGAGCCGGGCCGGCTCGCGGGCCGCCTGGGCGATGAGCGCGTGGCCGATGTTGCTCGGCACGAGGAACAGCATGTAGGCCGTCGACCAGGCCAGGAAGTAGTGGGCATTCGCCTCGGCGCCGAGCATGCCGAACACGATCAGCGGGAGCAGCCAGGCCGTCGTGTTCCACAGGCTGGACGCCACGTACTCGCCGGCGGTGAAGCTCAGCATCCTGCGAATCGAGATGTCCTCGACGTCGGGCGCCGGGTTGCGGTCGAGCCCGGAACGGAACAAGTAGATCGTCACCGGGATGACGAGCGCGAACACCGGCAGTGTCCAGGAGGTGAAGATCCCGTTGCTGGGGAAGCGGGTGGCGAAGGCGACGAGGAGCCCGATCTTGGCCACCGAGAACAGGAGGTTCTCGACCGGCACCACCACCGCCCGCCTGACCGCGGTGAGCACGCTGTCCTGGAGCACGAAGATGGTCCACGCCGCGGTGGCGACCGCGAACCAGGCGATGGTCTGGAACGAGGGGCCGATCTCCTCGAGGTCGGAGCTGAGCGAGCGCAGGAGGGTGAGGGTCAGCACCGCTCCAAGCAGGGCCACCGCCCCCGTCACCGCGTAGCTGGCCGCCACGAGGCGGCGACGCCCGCCGGCCGTCGGGACGAACCTGACGAGCGCGTTGCGCAGCCCGAGCTGGGCCACGATCGACACGAGTGTCATCGCCGCTACCATGGCCGAGCCGCGGCCGACGTCGGCGGCGGTGTAACGGTGAGCGGCCGCCAGCCAGTACACGACGCCCAGGCCCGAGGAGATGAGCGAGCTGGTCACCAGCGCGTAACCGGCACCGCGCACCGGATCGCGGAGATGGCGCGTCACGGCGGCCCTTGCCCCGGCCGCCTTGACCCCGATCATGGGCTCTCCCCGCGTTGCCAGACCCGCACCCAGTCCACCACGACCTCCGCAGGGAACGGCGTCGTGTCGTCGGGGGGTCCGGGCGCGGTGCCGCCCACCGCCAGGTTCAGCACCAGGTACATGGGCTCCTGCGGCACGTTCTCGTCGACCCGCCAGACCTCGGTGCCGTCGATGAACCAGCGCAGCCGGTCGGGCGTCCACTCGAGGCCGATGGTGTGGAGGCCTTCGTAGAGGTCGGCGATCTCGACCTCCTCGCCGTCCCGCTGGCGCTCGCCGGCGTCGTCGAGCCAGTGCAGTCGCATCTTGACGACGCCCGGGTCGGCGTACACCTCGAAGATGTCGATCTCGGGCTTCGACTCGTTGGTGACCGGCAGCATCCAGAAGGCCGGCCAGAGCCCGGCACCGTCGGGGACGGCCAGGCTGGCCTCCACGTAGCCGTACTGGAAGCTGAACCGCGGCGCCTCGGCCAGGTCCGACGAGCTCCGCCCGGTGCTGACCATCCCCGAGACGTAGGGATAGGTCTCGCCGTTGGATGCCTCGATCTCGGCCGGCTCGGCCCGGAGGCGCAGCACGCCGTCGCCGACGATGACCTGCTCGGGCTGGTACCACTCGAGCTCCTCGTTGGAGATGATGGTGCACCCGTCGACGTCCCACCAGTGACAGGTGTGCCACTTGCTCGTGTCGAGCGACGTGCCATCGAAGTCGTCGCGGAAGACCAGCTCCCAGCCTTCTTCCGTGGTGTCGGGCGGCTCGGCCGAGACCTGGCCGCAGGCGCCGGCGAGGAGGGCCACCGACAAGACGGCGACCGCGCTACGCATCGTCGATCCTCAGGACGCGCTTGGCGGCGGCCCGGACCGCCCGGTCGGCGCGCCCGATGGGCCACCGCTCGATCTGGTATCGGTTGCTGGACACCAGCCGGGCACCGAACCCCTCCTTGAACCGCGCCAGTGAGCTGCCCGGGCGGGTCTCACCCATGTGGTAGTGCGAGCAGCCCGACGCCACCGCGTCCTGGATCGCCATCCAGTGGAGGAGGTCGTTGGCGCGGGTAGGACCGGCGACCTCCTTGTCCATGGCGCCTCTGGTGTAGTGGCTGTTGCGATCCTGGAGCACGAGCAGGCTGGCGGCCGGCCGCTCGCCGTGCCAGGCCACCCAGGTACGGCACCGGTCGCCGAGCGCAGTGGCGATGGCCTCGAACTTCTGCAGCGGGTCCCGGCGGTTGCCGCGCCACCGCGCCAGAACGGCCGGCTCGCCCTGCTGTCCGGCCCAGCGCTCGAACGAGCCCTCGAGGAGAGTGTGGAAGACGGGAAGAAGTCGGCCGGTCGTGTCGCACTCGACTCGGAGGTCCGAGCGCTCCGCCCGGCGGACGTTGCGCCGGCGGGTCGTGTGGAAGCTGTCCCAGATCGCCGTGCTGCCGGGGGCCAGGTCGAGGACGTGGGCATGACCCTCGAGCACCGCGACGTCGACGCCGGCCGCACGCTGGGCCGTCTCCCAGAGCGGACTGTGGAGCGGGTTGGGGCGAACCGTCATCTGGGCGACCCGGCGGGCGCGCACGTCGTCGATCACGGCTCGTATCGTCTCGGCCGTCTGGCCCGGCCCGACCAGGCCACCGATCCCCCAGGCCTCGGGGAACGAGGCGTCGACCCCTCCACCCGGCAGGCCGCGACGTCGGATCGCGGGTAGCACGAAGCGCTGGCCGGCGATCTCGTACAGATAGCTCGCGTCCTCGTACGGACCGCCCGCGCACGCTGCCGCCACCCACTCGGGTGCCTGGGTCGGCAGGGCCTCGGGGTCGCTCCGGTAGACCTCGGTCCAGGCGTGGACCGTTGCCGGCACGGCCGACACTGCTCCCGAGGAGCGAGGGCTGGTCATCGCCGGCTGCTGGGCCTGCGGCGACCTCGCCTGGCGCGTCTCGCGAGGCGGTGGGCGCGGGTCGCGAGGCGCTCGCGCCGTGATGCTCGTCTGATGTCCCGGCACTCGAGCCATCGGGCGAGCTGGGCCAGGTCGACGTCGGACGTGACGGTCACCCGGGCGATGGCGAAGGGGTCGTCCTCGGTCGAGCTGCAGGCGTTCTTGACCGCGCAGGCCGACCGGAACCCGGCGTCGATCACGGCGCGGCGGACGCGGCTGTCGTGGAAGCCGTGGGGGTAGGCGAAGGAGTGGACCTCGTGGCCGAGCTCGGCCTCGAGGATCCGCTTGCTGGTGCGCACCTCCTCTTCGAGCCGGGTCGGGGGGAGGAGGTCGAGCTGCGCGTGGGTGTGGCTGTGGGCTCCGATCTCGATGGCACCGTCGAGCAGCCGCAGCTCGTCGGCGTTCAGCAGAGCCCGGTCCTGTTCTCCCTCGGACGCCAGCCACTCGGCGGTGCCGCCGATGTGGGCGGTGGGCACGTACAGCGTCGCCGCGATCGACCGGTCCCGCAGCGGTCCGAGGGCGTGACGGCCGAAGTCGGCGAACCCGTCGTCGAAGGTGACGACCACGGTGCCGGGCTCGATCGGCCGGCGCAGGGTCATCGCCGACACGAACTGGCTCACGGTCAAGGTGGCGGGGGCGGTGGCAGCGATCAGGTCGAGGTGGGCCTCGAAGGTCGCGGGCGCGATGACGTACGGGCCGAAGCGATCCGAGGTCGTGGGTGACACGCCGTGGTACAGCAGCACCGGTACTGCGGTCATGACGGGCTCCTGGTCGTGTCGGTCCGCCGGTGGTGGCGTCGGCTGCGGGCGTAGCCGATCGGGCCTCCGAGCATCCCGAGCAACTCGACGGGTCGGAACCAAGAGGGTACGTCGTCGGCGACCCGAGCGTTCTTCGCCGAGCCGGGGGAGACGGCGTGGCGCACCCCGGCCGGCAGGCGGCGGACGAGCTGGGGCAGCAGGGCGGGATGAGCGGTGATCGAGCTGGTCAGGAAGGCGGTGTAGCCGGCGCCGTAGCTCCTCATCTGGTGGCGGAGGCGCTCGCGGGTGCGGTGATGGCAGTGGAACACCACCGCGGTCGGCTCGTACACCAGCTGGTACCCGGCCGCCAGGATCGACACGAACGAGGCGAGGTCGTCGCCGCCGCGTGCGAGCGTCCCGGCGCCGAGGGCGGGATCGAAGCCTCCGACCTCCCGGAGGGCCGCGGTGCGGAATGCCATGTTGGCGCCCGAGCCGAGCTGCCCGGCGGTGAACGGGAAGAGCGGATCGTCGGGCCGGTTGGCCGTGAGATCGAAGACGCGCCGCTCGTACCCCTTGTTGAACCCCGAGGACGTCTCGATCCAGCGCTGGACGTCGGTCTCGAGCTGGGCCGGCGCGATCAGGCCCGTCACGCAGCCGACGTCGGGTCCGGCCGCGAACCCGTCGGCCAGCCCCAGCAGCCAGCGCCGGTCGACGGTGACGTCGTCGTCGGTGAAGGCGACGAGGGGCGTGTGCACGTACGGCAGCGCCGCGTTGTGGGCGACGGCCAGGCCCGGGATCTCGGACCGGATCCCCCGGACGCGGGGGTCGGCCGCAGCGATCGACTCGACGACGTCACGGGTCTCGGTCGACCCGGACGCGCTGTCGACGACCAGGATCTGGAGGTCCTCGTAGGCCGCGGCCCGCACCGACGCCAGCGCGGCCCGCAGCATCTCGGGGCGGTCGCGGGTCGCGACGACCACGGTGATGGCGGGGGTCTCGGCGGGGTCCAGCCTGGCGTCGGCCCGCTCGACGAGGTCGGCTCGGTCGAGCGCGGCCGCGACCTCCTGGGGCGCGAGCCCCGCCTCGGGGATCTCGATGACGACGTTGCCGGCCGGGCGGTCGCCGTTCCAGACCAGGCACCACGCCCAGTGGTGCTCCTGGCCGGTGACCGGATCGTCGCGGTCCAGCCGAGCCGGTGGCGCCGAGATGTCGAGCGAGACGATGCGCGCTGGCCCGAGGCGGCCGGTCGCGGTCATTGCGAACCTGGTGGGTCTCCGCTGGCGGTGGTGGCGTGCTCGACCAGTCCCCTGAGGTATCCCGCGCTCGTCACCGTGAGCCCGCCCACGATGGCGGCCGCCCGGGCCATGCCTCCCCTGCGCCGGCGCGTCACGGCGTCGCCGACGCCTTTCGCGATACCGGCCGGCAGCGTCCTCGTGGCATACGAGCGCTCGGTGCGCAGCGTCCCGGAACCGGTGGAGAGCCGGCTCACCACCGCCTTCGACCGACCCTCGGCCCAGCACCGCTGGGCGAAGTAGCGCCACGACGAGCGGCTCTCGGGCACGCGATGGGTGACCCGCGCCGCCGGCTCGTGGGCGAAGAAGCGTCCCGGGTCACGATTGGCGGCCCGGATGCACAGCTCGGTCTCCTCGCAACCGGCGGTATCGGCTCCGATCCGTCCCAGGTGGCCGGAGAACCCGCCGGCCAGCTCGAGCACGTCGCGTCGGATGGACATGTTGGCGCCGAGGAGGTTCCGGACCGGAGCGAGCCGGTGGGGCAGACCGACGTGGGAGCACCCGACGACCCAGTCGAACTCGGCCGGGAACCAGTCGGGACGACCGCCGTCCCATGCCGGCTCGGCCACGCCGCCCACACCGAGCACGTCGGGGTTGGAGTAGGACCGCTGGAGGTAGTGCAACCAGGTCGGGGCGGCCACCGCGTCGTCGTCGAGGAAGGCGACGACCTCGCCGGTGACGATCTCGATTCCCGAGTTGCGGGCGCCCGACAGGCCGCGGGCGAACCGGTTCTCGATGGCGGTCACCGCGGGGAACCGGCGCCGGACCCGCTGCCGGAGCTCGGGGTTGTGGTCGACCACCACCACGATCTCGTGGGGGGCGGTCGTCTGGTTCATCACCGAGCAGACGGCCCGTTCGAGGTCGTACCAGCGGTCGGTGGTGTAGGTGCAGATCACCACCGACATGGTGGGGAGCTCGTCGAGTCCGGCCGCCGACCGGGGGTCGACGTTGGATATCGCCATCAGCCCGCGGCGCCGACCACGCGCTCGTCCATCGGCTCGGCCAGATGCACCGGCTCGCCCCGCAGGTCGATGACCGGCTCGGCGGCCCTGGCCCGGCTCAGCTCGATCCGCTCGCGGACGATGGTTCGCAGCACGCGGAAGCCGTCCTGGACGGTCCGCAGGTTGCTGGTGCCGTGGATGCGCAGCGCCTCGTAGCTCGGCACCTCGACGACGGTCAGCGGCGCAGCCAGGACGCGGACGTTCATCAGCGTCTCGATCTCGAAGCCGTCGGCATCGGCGTCGATGAAGGGCAGGACGTGGCGCCAGAACGCGTTGTACCCGTAGCACAGGTCGGAGTAGCGGCCGCCGAAGCTGACCCGCACCAGGCGGGTGAGGGCCCAGTTGCCGCTGCGCCGGATCGGGCCCATGTCGTCGGTGCCGCCCTCGTGCAGGAACCGGGAGCCCTTGACGAAGTCGGCGTCGGCCAGCAGCGGTGCCACGAAGCGGCCGATCTCGGCTGGGTCGGTCGACCCATCGGCGTCGATCGTGACGATGATGTCGCCGGTCGACGTGTGGAACCCGGTCCGCAGGGCCCGTCCCTTGCCCGGACGCGGTTCGACGACGACCCTGATGTCGGGGACCAGGTCCCGGGCCACGTCGATGGTGGCATCGGTCGATCCGCCGTCGATCAGGACGATCTCGCTCACCCACGCCGGGATGCGGGGCAACACGTGCGGCAGGTTGTCGGCCTCGTTCAGGGTGGGGACGACGACGCTCACGGGCACGCCGGGATCGAAGGCTCGCCGCAGCCTGATCGGTGCCGCGGTCTCGCTGGTGTGACACAAGCGCGTGGCGCTCTGCAAGGTTCGCCCCTCCTGGGTCGCTCCGGACACGAAGAGTGATGACCACTCTCAGTGCTCCCTCTTCGGGGGACGATCCTACACACGCTGAGTGGGCGGCGAAAGGGTGCGGGCTCCGGTTGGGTAGATCGGCCCAGATGCCGAAACCCGTGGTAGGAGGGTATGGGGCCCCTGGCCCGGTCCGGACGCCCCATTGTCACCCTCCGCGTCGGCGCTAGGGGATCTCGGCGACCTCGATGCGGTCCTGGCCCCATTCCTGGGCACTACCGAGGGCGGCCTCGGCCAGCCGGACGACCCCGCCGGCATCGAAGGCGTGGGCCGGATAGCAGGCGACGCCGGCCCAGATGGTGATCCCGTCCACCTCGGCCGCGACCCTTCGACGGAACCGCTCGACGGTCCAGATGGCGCCGTTCTCCGGGGTGTCCTCGAGGATCAACGCGAACCGTCCGTCGATGAGGCGGCAGGTCGTGTCGGCCTCGCGCACCGTCTCGAGCAGGCAGCGGGTGACGGCGGCAGGGTCGGCGGGGCGCAGGCGGTTCTCGCTGACACCCAGCGTCGGAGCCAGCAGCACGACCGACACCGGACGCAGATGGCGCCTGGCGCTGTGGACACGTGTGGAGACCGTCGCCATGAAGAAGTCCTCGCCGTAGAGGCCGGTGATGGCGTCGGTGAGGTCCTGTTCGGGCTCGGGTGCGGTGGCCGACTCCAGGCGCTCGGACAGCGTGTTGTTGCCGATCTCGGCCTGCTTGGCCCGTTGCTCGGCGATGCGAGCATCGGTCTCGGCACTCATGCGAGCCTGGATCTGGTCGGCGGTGGCGCCCTCCAGGTCGCCGACCTGGCGTTGCAGGGCGACGAGGTCGGTCTCGCTGCGATGCAGGTCGGCGGCGATCCGATAGGCGAGCAGACCCGCGAACCCGGCCATGATCCCGGCCACCAGGCCGAGCCAGGTGATCCCCGAGGCGATCGAGGCGATCCCGACGGTGAGTCCCGACATGCCGAGCGCGAGCGCGAGGGCGGCGCGATGCAATCTCATCATCAGGACAAATCGGCGTGGATGAAGCGTTTTCAAGGTGGTCGTCAGGGTAGTTCGGCCGCCGGGCTCAGCCGGCGCCGAAGATGGCGGGGAGCGGCCGATCGATGACGGCGCGGAGTCGCTCGAGGTAGGCGGCCCGGCTCAGCTCCGACGCGCCCAGCGAGGCGAGGTGCGGCGTGCACCACTGGACGTCGACCAGCCGGTCGACGCCGTCGTCGAGCCGGCTCACCAGCCCGACCAGCGCCGCCTTCGACGCGTCGGACTCGGTGTGGAACATCGACTCGCCGGCGAACAGCCCTCCGATGGCCACGCCGTACAGCCCGCCGACCAGCCGGCCGGACCTCCAGGACTCCACCGAGTGGGCCCACCCGAGGCGGTGGAGCTCGACGTACGCGTCGCGGATCGCGCCGGTGATCCAGCCCCCGGGCCGCGGTGTCGTGCGACAGGCGTCGATGGTGGCCTCGAAAGCGGTGTCGACCCGGATCTCGAACCGGCGGGCGGTGCGGCGCAACGATCGACTCACGTGGAGCCGGTCGAGCTCGAGCACCCCGCGGGGGTCCGGCGACCACCACCCGAGGTGACCGCGCGGGCCGAGAGGCATCGGGAACAGCCCGCCGCGGTAGGCCTCGAGCAGCGTGCCCGGCTCGAGATCGGCGCCGATCCCGACGACACCGTGACGGTCGGCGTCGGCGGCGGGGGGCAGCATCCACCTCGTCGGCGCAGGTTCGGTGGGCACGCTCTCAAGCTACCCACCGGGCTAGCGTGCGGCCGATGTCGCGGGTCTCGAGCGCGGAGAGGATCCGCGAGCTGTTCCCGGCCCGGCTCGAGGCGCTGACGAGCCTGGCGACCGGGTCGGTTCTCGATCTCGGGACCGTCGACGTGGGCACCGCGCGCGGGCGCGAGACCATCCGCGCAGGGGCGCCGTACGACACGATCGTCTCGGTCGGCGTGCTGGTCGAGCTGGCCGAGACCGACCAGCTCGACCAGGCCGTTCGTCTGCTGGCCGAGGTGCTGGCCCCCGACGGGCGGGTGCTGTTCGCCGAACCCCAGACCGGCTCGCGTCCCGACGTGCGGGACGCCATGTGGCGGGGCGGCCTCACCGTCATCGAGTCGCGACCGTGGCAGCGCCGCTCGAAGCTCACCGGGTGGGGCGGCCGAGCCGTGATCGGAGGGGTCGCCCGGCTGACGCCGGCCCGCCCGCCAGGAGGGGACGGCTAGCCCGGGACGAT